>NZ_JBQKFQ010000029.1:0-361 GCF_052119225.1 Paraeggerthella sp. LCP19S3_G8 | reverse complement strand
TGAGTCCTCTTTTCGGTAAGGGCCCAGGCAGAACACCTGGTCGATAGGCCGCAGGTGCAAGGCGAGCGATCGCCTCAGCCGAGCGGTACTAATAGCCCGAGCTCTTCGTCTTTACACATTGGAATCGATTCGCGGTCCGTCACGACCGAACGCTGTGCAACCGCCAGGGTGGCGCGGAGAGCGCGCCCTGCGGCATAGAAGCCGCGCGGAGCCCAAGCGCCCTGCGCGAGCGCGACCTTGGAGGCGGGGATCACCCGGTCCCATTCCGAACCCGGAAGTTAAGACCGCCATCGCCGAAAGTACTGCAGCGCAAGGCTGTGGGAGGATAGGACGTCGCGCTCGCGCAGGGCGCTCGGCGTAT
>NZ_JBQKFQ010000028.1:0-402 GCF_052119225.1 Paraeggerthella sp. LCP19S3_G8 | reverse complement strand
ATCCTTAACTAACCTATCCTTACCTAACCTAACCTGTGTATCCATTTGGTATCCCATACGGTTGCCATCTGGTATACCAAGATGGTTTTCACTCTCTATAACCTCGGTTTTAAAGGTATATGCCTTACTATTTTTCTCAGCTAATTCAGCCTTTTCTTCTTGATATAGAGTTGGTTTGTATCGATCATTTCGAATATAGTTATGAATTTTCCAATGCTTGATAACAATAACTCCGCTATCAAAAACTAAAATAAATCTTTTGGCCATTAATAGCTTTAAATCATCATCTCCACATCCAACCATTCGTTGAATTTTCTTAGGATTATTAATAAACCCATCATCACCCGCTCGCATTGACACATGAAAATAAAGAGATTGAGTTGACAGCGGCATGTCTAAAAA
>NZ_JBQKFQ010000027.1:0-443 GCF_052119225.1 Paraeggerthella sp. LCP19S3_G8 | reverse complement strand
GTTTAAACAAATGGCGATTGTCATCGCGAAGAAAGGATAGGGTATGTACGATAAAATTTTAAAAATGCTTACTAGCAAAATAAAACAGTTCTCGGATGCACCTATCTATCTTGATGATGTGATGCAATCGTCAGAACCGTTTTATTTTGTTTTAAGCGTAGAAGAAAGCTTGACTGATAATGTTGGCCAAAACGTTCAGAATAAAGCATATAACGTTGATATTGCGTTAGTTGATAGCAAGAAAAATAAACAATTAGTAACAAGCCTAACAGAAAAATGTGGGGCTTTTTTTAATGTTTTGAATTTAGATGAAAATGAACTATTTTCAGAAGATTATCAGACATTTAAAACAGACGGAATTCAACATGTTAATTTTAATGTTGCTTTTCCTCAATTAATCGAATGGAGTGAAGAATAGATGGCAGTTAAAAAAAATGTAAGTG
>NZ_JBQKFQ010000026.1:0-484 GCF_052119225.1 Paraeggerthella sp. LCP19S3_G8 | reverse complement strand
AGGCTATACTTAAATATAGACACACTTAATCACGAGGCTTTATACGACCGCATCTCCAGTCTTTTTGATCTACGACTTATATCAGCTTTCTTTGTAACAGCTGGATTTATCAAACTTCTTGGTATCATCCTTAACAGAAACAGACTTCGTATAGCAGGAGTAACCTCTTTAGCAGTTCTTTGGTCTGTTATGGGAGTAACCTATCTGTCTACCCCTAATACGATTGCTATTCTGGCTATTGGATGTGCTTGGACAGCCTATGGAGTTCTCATTCGGGAGGACTTTAAATGAACTTCCAGCACTGGGATGTACTAATCACTGGTGTATTAGCCTTTGTAACTGCTTGGGTAGGCAAAAACTTAGACTTCAAAGGGCTAGTCAGAAAGACTGGGATAGAGAATCGTGACGAGATTTACACTAGCTGGAAAGAGATGTACGAGACTAAGGCAGCTGACCACAACGAGCTTAAAGCTGAGTACAACTC
>NZ_JBQKFQ010000025.1:0-716 GCF_052119225.1 Paraeggerthella sp. LCP19S3_G8 | reverse complement strand
GATAGATGTGTAGCCGTCCATGGGCGCGGAAGTTACCCTCGGTCCATGCCCATCCGACCAACTCCACCAGTTCGTTGCGGACACCGGAGGCTTTCGGCAGGTTGAACGGGGCTGAGCGCTTGACCATGGACTCCGACGTGAGGTCCCTGGTTGTGCGCCACCGCATCGTGGCGCTGCCGCCGCGCCTATTACGCTCCCAGGTGGGCCACCGGTGGTCGGCCGTAACGAGCGCCGAGATGCCTTTCCCGTGGATTCTGAGCATGCGCTCGTCGGTCGCGTCGAATCGGTGAACCTGCTCGACGGGGGCAAACCCAGCGATGCCGGTTTCGACATTCAGACTGGCGACCAAGTCACCGACCTCAACCTCGTCATGCAGTCGCCAACCGTGAACGGTCAGAATCTCGGTCTGCTCGTCGGCGCAGAAAAAGTCAACGGCGGTGAGCATCAGAATGGTGCCTCTCCGGTCTGGCTCGCCCACGGGTCATCCTGGGGCTGCGGTACCTGCGTCGCCTGCCCGCGTTGGCTGCGGTTGACGATGGCGGTCTGGGTGCGCAGCGAGGGTCCGATGTCGTCCACGGACAGCTCGAAGGTGGTGCGGCGCTGACCCTCCTTGTCCTCGTAGGAGCGCGACTGGAGCTCACCGGTCACGATGACCCGCATGCCCCTGCGGAGGGTGTCGGCGGCGTGCTCGGCCATGTCGCGCCAGACGGTGCAGC
>NZ_JBQKFQ010000024.1:0-1448 GCF_052119225.1 Paraeggerthella sp. LCP19S3_G8 | reverse complement strand
CCCCCATTACAGTTAGACCTGGCTCTGCCGGGTCTTTTCTTTTCCAGCTCGATCCGCAAGCGGATTACGATGAAGCAGACCCTGCGGGGTTGCTGGCCGACCCGCCCCGGATGGCCCTTCGTCCCTGCCTCTCGCGAAGGCCCGGGGGGTGTTGCCACCGGGGACGGGCGCCGCGGCGAAGGCTGATAGAAACCTGCCGGCCCGAAAGGGCGCGGCTCTGTAATGTGGGTGCCGAAGCTGCGGCCCGCGCGGTCAGCCAACATGCCGAAAGGATAGCATCATGGAGGCCGCAAGGACAATCTGCATCGGATTCGACGTGGGCAAGGCGGCGCATCGGGCGTGCGCCGTCTCCCGGGCGTCCGGGGAGATACTCTTCAACAAGGCGCTTGAGAACAGGGAGGGCCCCATAGACGAGACGCTCGCGCTCGCGGGCGAAGGGGCGCTCGTCGTCGTCGACCAGAAGCGCAGCATCGGGGCCCTCGTGCTCGAGCGCGCGAGGGCCGCGGGCATGGAGGTCGCCTACCTGCCGGGCCTGGCGATGAAGCGCGCCCGGGACATGTTCCCCGGTGCCGCCAAGACCGACGAGATAGACGCCGAGGTCATCGCGCGCACCGCCATCGGGATGCCGTGGCGCCTGCGGCCCGTGGCCGAGGACGCCGGCAGCGGCGCCGAGATAAGGCTGCTCGCATCGCAGCGGCGCTTCCTGACGAAATGCTCCACGCAGTCGAAGAACCGCCTGCGCTCGGTGCTGCTCGAGGTCGACCCCGCCTTCGAGGCGGCCGTCGACCTGGGGGCGGCGTGGCAGGTGGGCGTCCTGTCCAGGTTCGGGGGCGCCCCCGGCATAGCCGCGGCGGGCAGGAAGGGCTACCGCACCTTCGCCGTGAAGAAGTCGGGGGCGCCCGAGGCGGCGGCCGACGGGCTTTGGGACGCGGCCCCGGCTTCGGCGAAGTCGGGCAGGCCGCACACGGCCGCGGAGGACGCGGCGGTGAGGATGCTCGCCGAGCGGATAGAGGAAGACCTCGCCAGGGCGGCATCCGTCAGGGAGTCCATGGACGCGCTGCTCGCCGGCGACGCCGTGTACCGGGCGCTGCTCACCGTTCCGGGCATCGGCCCGAAGACCGCCTCGGCGCTCGTCGCCGGAGTCGACATCGGCCTGTTTTCGAGCCGCGACAAGCTGGCGTCTTTTACCGGGCTCGCCCCGAGCAACAGGCAGTCGGGCACCTCTCTGGACTCGGCGTCGTCGTCGAAGACCGGCAACAAGGAGCTCAAGAACCTGCTCGTCTTCTCCTGCAACTCCCTCGTCGGCACTGACAACGAGTTCGGCCGCTACTACGATGCGTGCCGCGCGCGGGGAATGCGGCACAACAAGGCCCTCAAAGCCGTGGCGCGAAAGAGGCTGAAGGTCATCTTCGCCGTCATGCGGGACGCCCGCCCGTGCGCCCGAGCCT
>NZ_JBQKFQ010000023.1:0-1963 GCF_052119225.1 Paraeggerthella sp. LCP19S3_G8 | reverse complement strand
TTTTTGGCACATTTTTTGGCACAAAAAAGAATAATACTATTCTATCCATTCATCATCGAAATATTCGTCTACAAATTCATCTATTATTTCGCAACGTTCTATTTCTTCCTCAAATGGATTTTCTTCAGGTATATGCTCTTCGCTCCATTTCGTGAAGTTATGAATCTGAATGTTTCTAATATCATAAAAATCGACCTCGTTTTCTCCAATCAATACAACGTCAAATTCTGCCATTCCACGAAAAACTCCGAACACATGAGGTTTTACGCGATCATATTCATCTAATGAGTTCAGCTGAATTTCTAGTACCTTATTTTGTTTGATTGAACGATCCAAAAAATATTCTATTTGTCGCTGTGATTGCTGCGGCAGTCTATCAATATTGCGAGCATGATATTCATCAGTACTCTTTATTGCTTCAGTCAATTCGCCCAACGGAAACGCCGTTGGCCACTTTAATTCAAAAGGACGGTCAACATAATCGTTGTAAGGTTTAAACTCTTTTTTCGTTCGTCTCACCATCTGATACACTCTCCTATCAGAAACATTATACGAACGTTTGTTCTATTTTTCAACAAAAAAATATTCACATAACAAAAAACACACACCTCTCGTAAGAAAAAGAGGCAGGTGTTTTACTATGGACCATACAGGACTCGAACCTGTGAACTAACCGTGCGGTTGGCTTTAACCAACTGAGCTAATGGTCCTGAAAACTTTACTTATTAAGTAATCTATAAATTAAATGAAATAAGCTCTAAAGTTAGAATTTTTGCTCTTTTTGATTTAGTAAATGTTGGGCGACTACTCTTTGATACGTAGAAAGTGACTGGTGCATAGACACAATCGTTTACTTCACGTAATCCAAGTGTTAATATTTTATTTTTATGCGGATGGCTAAAAGCTATGTCTAGTTTCATAGATGAACCAAACTTATCTGCTTCAGACACATATATCACTGAATCATTGTATCCCTCTAAAAATATTTCTAGAATAAATTCAAATAGCTCTACTCGATCTTTTATAGTACCAAAATTGCTGTGCCTTTGCAGATGTTTATATGTAATAACTTCATCATTCAATTTTTGACAAATTATTCTAGGTGAATCCTTATAAATTTTGTGTAAACCCAATAAATGTGGGAGTTGTAAGATGTCAAATTTTACATAAAAACAGTCCAGTTTAACAAATGGCGTTGTTATAACAGCCATTTTGCCATCAAGATTTGATAAAAATAAGTTGTATGTTTTCTGCAAATCTTTAGGCATTTTTACAACTCCTCTATAATTTTAGACATAAAAAAAAAGAGTGCAAATCATGGATACCGTCCCATGCTGACCAACGCTAGGTTAACCCACCTGCTGGGGAACGTGGGTGCACTCAATTCCCACTTTGCTTGTAAATAATGATCTAAAGCTAGACTAGAAAACGAGGTAATGATATCCTTTCCTCACACTTAATATAACATCTAAATGTATCGTATGCAATAAAAATATCTCATGAAATTATTTAAAATACAGCATAAAAACAAGTTTAAGAAGATTTTTTCACTTACAAACACGTAAATGTGCCTGATCATCAGCTGGTTGCCATATTGTTAATTTTAATTAAATAACAAAAAAAAGAGTCACCTTTGGGAAGGCGACTCAAAGAAAGTTATTCTTAGTATCCAGTTCCCCAGGTATTCGATGGATTTCCATCATTTGGGCCAACAGGAATATGAATTCTTGTTCCGTTTGAATCTGTTCCACCTAGCCATACATAGCCGTCTGCCACATGAACAGAATCATATCTAAATTGTGCACCTTTTGGCCAAATTCCATATACAGGCGCTGACAAGTTTGGCGCACCGTTGCGAAGAACAATACCTTCATTTACTCCGATAGTAAATGTTTTTGCAGGTGTCGGCTTGCTATTTTCCCACAATTCTGCAATATCTCCATCGTTTGCATAACCTAAAAGT
>NZ_JBQKFQ010000022.1:0-4878 GCF_052119225.1 Paraeggerthella sp. LCP19S3_G8 | reverse complement strand
AGACGAAGAGCTCGGGCTATTAGTACCGCTCGGCTGAGGCGATCGCTCGCCTTGCACCTGCGGCCTATCGACCAGGTGTTCTGCCTGGGCCCTTACCGAAAAGAGGACTCATCTTGGAGACGGCTTCCCACTTAGATGCTTTCAGCGGTTATCCGTGCCGGACGTAGCTAGGCAGCCGTGCCGTTGGTCGACAACTGCTGCACCAGAGGTCCGTCCACCCCGGTCCTCTCGTACTAGGGGCAGACCTCCTCAATCCTCTTGCGCCTGCGGAGGATAGGGACCGAACTGTCTCACGACGTTCTGAACCCAGCTCGCGTACCGCTTTAAATGGCGAACAGCCATACCCTTGGGACCGACTTCAGCCCCAGGATGCGATGAGCCGACATCGAGGTGCCAAACCTTGCCGTCGATGTGGACTCTTGGGCAAGATCAGCCTGTTATCCCCGGAGTACCTTTTATCCGTTGAGCGACGGCCATTCCACTCTGGGCCGCCGGATCACTAGAACCGAGTTTCCTCCCTGCTCGACCTGTACGTCTCGCAGTCAAGCCCGCTTGCACTCTTGCGCTCTGCAGACGATTGCCAACCGTCCTGAGCGGACCTTTGCGCGCCTCCGTTACTCTTTAGGAGGCGACCGCCCCAGTCAAACTACCCGCCTGACACGGTCCCTGCGCCGGATCACGGCCGCAGGTTAGATCGCCGACGCGACGAGGGCAGTATTCCAAGGCCGGCTCCACGGGAACTGGCGTCCCCGCTTCGAAGCCTCCTGCCTATCCTCTACGCGCCGAGCCAACGATCAATGTCAAGCTGCAGTAAAGGTTCACGGGGTCTTTCCGTCCTTCCGCAGGTAATTCGCATCTTCACGAATAATACAATTTCACCGGGTCCATGGTTGAGACAGCGCCCAAATCGTTACGCCATTCGTGCAGGTCGGAACTTACCCGACAAGGAATTTCGCTACCTTAGGACCGTTATAGTTACGGCCGCCGTTTACTGGGGCTTGGCTTCAGGGCTTCGCCTTGCGGCTGACCCATCCGCGTAACCTTCCAGCACCGGGCAGGCGTCAGACCCTATACGTCGCCTTGCGGCTTTGCAGAGTCCTGTGTTTTTGATAAACAGTCGCTTGGGCCGTTTCGCTGCGACCCCCGGCCGCTCCGGACGCGAGGTCCTTCACCGCCAGGGGCACTCCTTCTCCCGAAGTTACGGAGTCAGTATGCCGAGTTCCTTAACCATGGTTCTCCCGATCGCCTCGGTATGCTCTACCCGCCCACCTGTGTCGGTTTTGGTACGGGCGCCGATGTCCCTTCCTAGAGGTTTTTCTCGGAAGCATGGGCTCGCCGACTTCGCCAAGAGGCTTCGTCTCGCGTCTCGGGATGCATGCTGCGCTGGTTTCCATGCGCAGCTCCCTACGCGCTTTCACGGGGACGTCCAGAACCCCGCTCGGCTACCCTTCTCCGTCGCCCCATCGGTGATGACGGTCCATCGGCGGTACAGGAATGTCCGCCTGTTGTGCATCGGCTACGCCTTCCGGCCTCGCCTTAGCTCCCGACTGACCCTGGGAGGATTAGCCTTGCCCAGGAACCCTTAGGCTTACGGCGGCGGCGTTTCTCGCGCCGCTCTCGTTACTCATGCCAGCATTCTCACTTCCACGCGGTCCACCGCAGGTCGCCCTGCGGCTTCGCCCCCCGTGGAAAGCTCCCCTACCACTAATGAAATTAGTCCGCTGCTTCGGTACCATGCTTAGCCCCGTGAATTGTCGGCGCATGTCCACTTGACCAGTGAGCTGTTACGCACTCTTTAAATGCATGGCTGCTTCTAAGCCAACATCCTGGTTGTCTAGGCAAACGCACATCCTTTGCCACTCAGCATGGATTTGGGGACCTTAGCAGGCGGTCTGGGCTGTTTCCCTCTCGAACACACAGCTTAGCCCACATGTTCTGACTCCCGGACTCTGAAATGGCGGCATTCGGAGTTTGGTTCCTGTCGGTAGGCGGTGAAGCCCCCTCGAGGATCCAGTGCTCTACCGCCGCCATTGAACGTCCGAGGCTAGCCCTAAAGCTATTTCGGGGAGAACGAGATATCTCCGGGTTTGATTGGCCTTTCACCCCTATCCACGGGTCATCCCCTCCGTTTTCAACCGAAGTGGGTTCGGCCCTCCACGGGGTCTTACCCCCGCTTCAGCCTGCCCATGGATAGCTCACCCGGCTTCGCGTCTGCAGCATGCGACTAAAACGCCATCTTAAAGGCTCGCTTTCACTGCGGCTCGCTTAAAAGCTTAACCTCGCCGCATACCGCAACTCGCTGGCTCATTCTACAAAAGGCACGCCGTCACAGCGCATAGGCTGCTCCGACTGCTTGTAGGCGCACGGTTTCAGGTACTGTTTCACTCCCCTCTCGGGGTGCTTTTCACCTTTCCCTCACGGTACTGGTTCGCTATCGGTCACAGGAGAGTGTTTAGCCTTGGAGGGTGGTCCCCCCAGCTTCGCACCGGGTTTCACGTGCCCGGCGCTACTCGGGTGCCGCGCTCGGAGGGGGCGGGGCTTCGCGTACGGGGCTCTCACCCTGTTCCGCCGGCCTTCCCAGGCCGTTCCGCTGCCGCGCCCCTTTGTCACTCCGCCCATGGTCTGAGGCCCATGGGATGCTCGGTCCCGCAACCCCTCATGCAGCAACGCCCTCAAGCTATACGCGTGCATGGGTTTGGGCTCGCGCGGTTTCGCTCGCCGCTACTCCCGCGATCTCGGTTGATTTCTCTTCCTCCGGGTACTTAGATGTTTCAGTTCCCCGGGTTGCCTTCCGCCGCCCTATTTCGTTCAGGCGGGGATAGCAGGGCATGACCCCTGCTGGGTTCCCCCATTCGGAGACCTGCGGATCAAAGGGTGTTTGCCCCTCCCCGCAGCTTATCGCAGCTTGCCGCGTCCTTCGTCGACTTCCTGTGCCAAGGCATCCGCCGTGCGCCCTTAGTATCTTCGTCTCTTCGGATCTCGTTCAGTATGGTTTTTGGGTATCCATATCGATGTATTCGCGATCGTGATAGATGCTCCATTACTTTGACAGACCACTCGATGGAATCGGTGATATGCATGTGATGAAGATCTTCTTTGTCACTTTAAACGCTATGCAACTGTCAAGGTGCGCGGGAAGGCGAGCGCCTTCCCGAGGCTTCGAGAGCCTCGGAAGCCGGATGCTGAGAGAGCGGGGCGCGAGGGCGCCTTCGCGACGGGCCCGCGGACGGGTCTTCCGTTTCTGTTTCTGTTTCCATCCAGGCGAGGGAGCTTCGCTCGACCTCGTCGGACACCTGAGTGTCTCCCTAGAAAGGAGGTGATCCAGCCGCACCTTCCGGTACGGCTACCTTGTTACGACTTCACCCCCCTTACCCTCCACACCTTCGACGCCTCCGCCCCTTTCGGGTTCGGCCGGCGGCTTCGGGTGCAGACGACTCGGGTGGTGTGACGGGCGGTGTGTACAAGGCCCGGGAACGTATTCACCGCGGCATGCTGATCCGCGATTACTAGCAACTCCGACTTCACGGAGGCGGGTTGCAGCCTCCGATCCGAACTGGGGCCGGCTTTGAGGGATTCGCTTCCTGTCGCCAGGTCGCAGCCCGTTGTACCGGCCATTGTAGCACGTGTGCAGCCCAGGGCATAAAGGGCATGATGACTTGACGTCGTCCCCACCTTCCTCCGGCTTGACGCCGGCAGTCCCGTATGAGTCCCCAACTCAATGCTGGCAACATACGGCAGGGGTTGCGCTCGTTGCGGGACTTAACCCAACATCTCACGACACGAGCTGACGACAGCCATGCACCACCTGCGCGAGCTCCTCTCGGCCACCGGGTCTCCCCGGCTTCACTCGCATGTCAAGCCCTGGTAAGGTTCTTCGCGTTGCTTCGAATTAAGCCACATGCTCCGCTGCTTGTGCGGGCCCCCGTCAATTCCTTTGAGTTTTAGCCTTGCGGCCGTACTCCCCAGGCGGGACGCTTAATGCGTTGGCTTCGGCACGGAGAGGCGATCCTCCCCACACCTAGCGTCCATCGTTTACGGCTAGGACTACCAGGGTATCTAATCCTGTTCGCTCCCCTAGCTTTCGCACCTCAGCGTCAGTGTCGGCCCAGCAGGCTGCCTTCGCCATCGGTGTTCTTCCCGATATCTGCGCATTCCACCGCTACACCGGGAATTCCGCCTGCCTCTACCGAACTCGAGCGCGCCAGTTCGGAACCCGGCTCGAGGTTGAGCCCCGAGGTTAGAGGTTCCGCTTGGCGCGCCGCCTACGCGCGCTTTACGCCCAATGAATCCGGATAACGCTCGCCCCCTACGTATTACCGCGGCTGCTGGCACGTAGTTAGCCGGGGCTTCTTCTGCAGGTACCGTCGTCGGTCTTCCCTGCTGAAAGCGGTTTACAACCCGAAGGCCGTCATCCCGCACGCGGCGTTGCTGCGTCAGGGTTGCCCCCATTGCGCAAAATTCCCCACTGCTGCCTCCCGTAGGAGTCTGGGCCGTATCTCAGTCCCAATGTGGCCGGTCGGTCTCTCAACCCGGCTACCCGTCGAAAGCACGGTGGGCCGCTACCCCGCCGTCTACCTGATGGGCCGCGACCCCATCCCTTGCCGCGCCAGGCTTTCCCGGCCCCTCCATGCGGAGGGGCCGGAGCATCCGGTATTAGCCTCGGTTTCCCGAGGTTGTCCCGGAGCAAGGGGCAGGTTGGTCACGTGTTACTCACCCGTTCGCCACTGTATGCCCACCCGAAGGTGGCTTAACCGTTCGACTTGCATGTGTTAGGCACGCCGCCAGCGTTCATCCTGAGCCAGGATCAAACTCTCCGTTTAAAAGAGTGCGGCATCGCTGCCGCGTTCGATCTTGGTTTCCCGCCGCCCGCTCCCCCGA
>NZ_JBQKFQ010000021.1:0-8188 GCF_052119225.1 Paraeggerthella sp. LCP19S3_G8 | reverse complement strand
ACTTTTAGGTTATGCAAACGATGGAGATATTGCAGAATTGTGGGAAAATAGCAAGCCGACACCTGCAAAAACATTTACTATCGGAGTAAATGAAGGTATTGTTCTTCGCAATGGTGCACCGAGTTTGTCAGCGGCAGTTTACGGTGTGTGGCCGAAATATTCACAATTTAAATATGATTCGGTTCATATCGCAGATGGCTATGTTTTCTTAGGTGGTTCTGATGTTAACGGAACACGCATTTATATCCCTGTGGGGCCGAATGACGGCAACTCATCGAATACCTGGGGAACTGGTTATTAAAGCAAATATCTCTCAATTATTAATGATTGAGAGATGTTACATATATATTCCCCGTATTAAAGTTAATCGTTTCTGTAAGCAAAATTGTAAATTAGTATTGATAGAGAAAAAAGAACTATTAAATAATATTATAGAATTTCTTAATCATTATTGGTAATGAATTTTCTATCTAAATTTATTATAAGATTAGATAGTTAATTAGCTCAAGGAGTTGACTTTTTAAGTGGACTATCGGATAATTTTCTTGAGGGAAACTTAACTTATTCTATGTATCGTGAAGGAGGAATGATTTAATGGCTGAAAAAGAAGTAGTTTTTAATAATATTCTTACTTTAGCTAAATTGGTTAAAGATAGATCTACAAGAGAAATGACTCCTCTTAGACTACAAAAAACTTTATATTTTATTTTTGCCTTTTATGGAGCTACATTGGGACAACTTAATTCAGAAAATGAGGCAGAGAAAAAATTCGAGGGAAGTTCTGACTTTCCTAAATATATTTTTTCTGAAAAATTCGAAGCTTGGCAATACGGTCCAGTTTTAAGATGTATTTATAACATTAACAAGCGTAATCCTGAAAAAATAGATGAAGCAGAGAGCTGGAATCCTTTAACTGAACAGGAACGTGCTGTTGATGAGTTAATTACCCAAGTTATCAAACAAACTGATGAGATGGGAGATTTTACATTAGTCGAAAGAAGCCATGAAGATTTAGAATGGCAGAACGCTTATCAAGATAATCAAAGGGAAATGAACAAAGATAAAATCATAGAGGAATACAAAGCTAGTGTTATTTGATTTTCAAGTATCTAAAAAAAATGGAACGCAAGTAAGTAATGAAGTCGTAAAAAAAACTTTAATGCCTCAAAATACAATTGATATAAAAGCCAAATTAAAAAATGGTGGAGAAATTTTTTTAGAAGAACCTGATAGAACAAGACAGATAGATGTGTCTAGTGAATTTTTAATTTCAAAAAAACTACCAAAAAAACAGTTTACTAATTTTATAAATAAAAATAATGTACCTATTACGACAAAGGAGACTCTTGATAAAATAATTAATGACATAAGTTACATTTGTTCTAACAATGAGCAAGTTGATTTTTCTAAGGGGAATACTGACACATTACGATGTGTTTTAAAAGAATATGGAGTAAATGAAACTTTAAATGCCGAAAATGAGACAATATTTAAGATAGATGGAATCCATCATTATGAAAAGGGCAATAAAGAAAATCCCTTTCGCATTTACTTGAAAATTACTGAGACAGGCAATAAAGAAACTAATTATAAGTTGATTTTTTGCGATATATATCATCTTTGTTTAATTTCAGGACATAAAGGACTTAACCCAGAACAAGTGAAAGAAAGAACTTTCCAAAAATACTATTCTTGGTTTTGGATAATAAAAACCTGGTTCTTCCATTTCCATATAGATTAACTTTAAATTATACTCACTCAGCATTTCTTTCAACTTTAAATACATACACCCCATCACTCCAACTATTCATTTTCTTCTAAAGCTTTAGCAATTGCAATCGCTTTACGCATTGTCTCCTTAGATATTTCTTTTCCATCAAAAGAAAAAACAGTATCGTCTTCTGATAAATCCACATGTTTAGGCGTTTCTCTTTCTTCTCTACCTAGAAGGAAGTCTACAGAGACATCGAAATAGTCAGCTAACCGAGCTAACTCAATAGAATTAGGAGTTTGTCTTTTCCAACTTCCTAAATATCCATTCGAATACCCGAAATTCATTTCGAGCTGTCTAATGGATAATCCTTTTTCTTTTGCTAACTCCTTTATTATTTCGTAAGTATTCATTGATAAATCAACCTTTCTGAATGCTTACAAAAAAAGTTAAGATAAATAATATAAAAATAGTTGACTTATATACATTATTAAGCTATACTATGTTTTGTAAACAAATTTAACAACTAAAAAGACAACAAAAAATACTATCGATTAATAAACGCCAACCGCCAAGAAAGCTTTTTAAATCAATTGTTTTATGTCTTATTTAACTATGCATTTAGTATAGATTATTAATCTAATAAAGTCAACACTGGTTAGATAATTGTTGTTAAATTTGTTTACGAATATAAAAGAAAGGAATGAGAAATATGAACACACCACAAATTTTTAATTTCGAACAAAACGAAGTTCGGACAATTTTAGTAAATGATGAACCGTATTTCGTAGGAAAAGATGTAGCCGAAATTCTTGGATACGAACGCGCAGACAACGCTGTCAGAAATCATGTTGATGAAGAGGATAAGCTAATGCACAGAATTAGTGCATCAGGTCAAAATCGTAATATGACAATCATCAACGAGTCAGGCCTTTACAGTTTAATCTTAAAATCAAAACTTCCCTCTGCCAAAAAATTTAAACGTTGGGTAACAAGTGAAGTGTTGCCAGCAATTAGAAAACATGGAGGTTATCTAACTCCAGAAAAAGTAGAAGAAGCTTTGCTTAATCCAGATACAATCATTCAATTAGCAACTCAACTAAAAGAAGAAAGAACTGGAAGATTAATCGCAGAACAAAAGATTGCAGAGTACGAACCCAAAATCTCCTATTTAGATAGCATATTATCTTCTACAGATTCAGTAACAATTAGCCAGATTGCAGCAGATTATGGGATGTCTCCACAACAGATGAATAAATTACTTCATAAACTAGGTATTCAGAAAAAAGTCGGTAACCAATGGTTATTGTGCAAAAAACACATGAACCAAGGATACACAAAATCTCATACAACTGAGATCCCGAAAGCCGATGGTGGCTCTAAAATTGTAATGAATACCAAATGGACACAGAAAGGGCGTCTATTTATCTACGAATTACTAAAAAAAGAAGGATATTACCCTCAAATGGATTTAGAGTAAATTGGTTAGAAAGGAGTTTTAGTATGACTGACATTGCAGAAATCACTCAACGAGATAGAGAAAAAATCAAAGAATATGTCGAAAGTTCAAAGTTCTTAACTTACACCATGCTTGCTGAAAGATTCGGCATTAGCAAAAGCTACTTATCTTTAATTTTAAACGGTAAAAAGACTTCTGCAGAAGCAAACAGAATTATAGATTCGATTATCACTATGTACGAATTGTAAAGGGAGGAACAACTAATGCAATATCTAGAAGCTAAAATTCCAGTACCTTCAGATTACGTTATTATCTCTAAAGTTGAATATGAAGAATTAAAAAAAGCTGATGAGACAGGAAACTGGATGACGTTGAAAGAAGTATTAGACAGGGTAAATCGTGGATATGAATGGTTTACCAGTAATGTATTGAAAAATCCCAGATATAGAAAAATATTAGATATAGATAAAAATAAAGATGGTTTTGTTTATTATCCAGGGGACGGTCGCGACACCTATCTTTTTCAAAGAAGAAAAATGCTTGAATTTTTAGATGAAAATTTTGCAGATATTTTAAAGAAAGGGAGCAACTAAAACTTGTAAATAAGGGCAATGCAACAAATACAAACAAAATAACTAAGGAGGCAGAACATGAAAATAACAATCGAATGAACACCAGAAGAGATAGCAAAAATGCTCCAAGCTATTGAGAGTAGCAAGGATCCAAAAAATATTAATGTAAACCCGCAATGTGGCATTAATAAAATATCGGAAGAATTAGCTAGGAGAATAACTACTCGTCAAGAGAAAATTGAGAAAATTTTATCAGGAGTGAAACAAAATCAGAATGGGAGATGAAAAAAATGCAGAAGGAACAGTCATTACAAATTAATGTGGAAGTTAAAGGAATTGAAGAAGCTACAAAAAAAGCAGAAAGATTAATTGGATTAATAAAAGAAGCCAAAACGTTGGCAGACGAATTGGCTTCAGTTGAATTTGATGTAGATCTTAAAAATTAAGTTCTATTTTCTGTCCACAAGTACACTTAGCACCATTTGATGTTACTTTAATTGTTTTTCCGCAATTAGGACACTTTATAGGATGGCCACCCTTACTATCCATAGCTTTTTTTGCAAGTGTAGCAGGATCATTTAATTTTTTTCTTAAGTTATCCATACCATTTATCTTAATACCCATAATATTTCACCACCAATCATAAATTATTTCAGCAGACCACTTGCTGATAAGAAAATTATACCAGAAAGGAAGAAACGGAAAATGAATATGAAACACAAAAAGCTCCAGTATGATCCGGAGCGAAAAAGACTAAAAAAAATGCCAGAAACTATCTATACTACAGTTATTTTAATTTTAGCGGCTGTTATAGGTTATTTGTCACATTGAGTGGAAAAAATAGCCCAAGATAAAACCGATAATTCCAGAAATTAGAGAATTGACAAGAGGTTGAGCGATGAGTTCCTTACGTGCCTTTAAAAGTAAAGCATGCTGTTCTTCTGCATTGTCTTTGCCTTTGAGAGTTAGTGAAACATGCGTAGCAAAAATTAAGGTTGATGATTTTTTATTTTTACTTTCTTCATATATTCCCTCATCAATAGTTCCGACTGTTTCAAATGTAAAAGAACTTTTAGGAGATAACTCAACAAAATTACTTTCTTCCATTTGATGCAAGATTGATTGCAAGTCATCACGATTCAACCACTTAAATTTTCTTAGTATCTTTTCAATTGATACAGAAACTTCTGGCTGAACATAAATAAATTTAATTATTTTTTTAGTTGTATGTTCTAGGTTATTCATGCTAACTACCACCTTAAATTAATTATTTTGACATAGTAAGTGCCGATAAACTAATTATACCAGAAAGGAAGTAAACCAAATGACAAATTTAGTAATTATGAAAGATCAACAAGCAGTAACAAGTAGTTTACAAGTTGCAGAAACTTTCGGAAAAGAACACAAAGTTGTTCTAAAAGCCATTGATGAATTAAAAGAGGGGGTGGCACAAAATTATGCCGACCTATTTTACGAAGATACCTACATTCATCCGCAAAACAAACAATCTTATCGCCAAGTAATTATGAACCGTGACGGATTTACATTATTAGCAATGGGATTCACTGGTCAAAAAGCTTTGCAATTTAAATTGAAATATATCGAAGCTTTTAATCAAATGGAAAAAGAAATTCAACAGCCTAAACTTCCAACCTCGCAAAGACAATTGGCGATGCTTGCTTTATCAGCAAATGAAGAAACAAATGAGCGTGTAGATGTAATTGAAAAAGAAGTAGCCGACTTAAAAGACAATCAAAAAATCGGTGCAGATGATTATAGCTACTTGTCACGTCGAGTTCATCAACGAGTAGCAGAAGTTGCAAGAGGATTTGGAAAAATCACAAAGGAACAGCGTGGCAAGCTTTACAAAGATATTAATTCAGGTATTAAGCAAATCACAGGTGTGGGTACCCGATCACAATTAAGAGAAAAACATTATCCAATGGTAATTGAGTATATCAATGACTGGGAGCCGTCTACAGCCACAAAAACAGTTGTAAGACAAATGAGCTTTGACTTAAACGACATTGCGTAAGGAGAATATTATGGCTTATACAACTGAACAAGAAAGTTGGATACTCAACCAAATCAAAAAAGAGCGTAAACAGCTACAAGATGATAGAGCAGCGCTTAGACAATCAGAACAACTGACCGAAGGAAAAGCATATCAAATTGAAAAAGAACTTGAATTTTTAAGATACTTAGAGATTCAAAATAGAATGCATATTTAAGGAGAAATGAAATGAGAAAAATTTATAACTTAAGAAGAATTGCAGTGTTGCTAATCGTTTTCGGATTGGGGTTGATAGTAGGCGGAAATTTTAATCCGATTATCCAAAATATTTATATCGGCTTATTCATCATTTGGACACTGTTTTATGATCTGGCACTTGAAGATAGAGAGGTTAAGAAGTGACAAGAAAAGACAAATTAGAACAAACAAAAAAACTTGCTGATTTATGGTACAAGCAACAAAAAAATAAAATATACATTGCGCAACAAAAAGAGCGTAGAGGTGTCGCATGACGACAAAAAAGCGACTTAAGCCGGCAAGCAATAAGTCGCATACAAAAATTATACAAGAAAAATTATATCACAGAAATGAGGTCTTGTTAAATGGCTGAACAACTAAATGTTTATCAAAGATTAGCAGAAGTAAGAAAAAAAGTATCTTATTTAAAAAAAGAACAATCAGGAAGTCAATTTAATTATGTTGGGTCAAGTGATGTCCTAGGAGCTTTACATTCAAAAATTAATGAAATGGGATTGTTATTACAGCCAGCAATTACAGGCCATAAAGTTAAGGACCAGATAGAGATTATAAATCAATACAATAAGTACACGAAACAGACGGAACAGAAACAAAGAATAACATATTTTACTGAACTTGAGATGACTATGCGCTGGATTAATATTGATAATCCAGAAGATTTTTTGGAATCAAAGTGGTATGCACAAGGTGTTGATATTGCTGGTGAGAAGGGTGTAGGTAAAGCATTAACTTATGCAGAAAAATATTTTTTATTGAAATTTTTTAATATTGCAACAGATAAAGATGATCCTGATTCATTTCAAAAGAAGCTTGATGCTAAAGAACCAATAAATTTGGTTAATGGTAAACAAATATCAGAGATGAACGATTTAATAAGAAAAGTAGCGGAACTAAGCTCAAGCGATATGCAAGTTGTTAGAAATGGATTGTTGCAACATGTTGGTGCACAAACATTAGACAGTATGACAGATAAACAGTATCCAGAAGCAATGAGACAGTTAAATAAGTGGAAAAGTAACTATGAAATAGAGATCAATAAAAACAATACAAATGATCAAGTAAAAAATATTAACTGGGGGCAAAGGTAATGACAAATGAATTAACAACAAATGTGCAGTTTAAAGTAGATTTTAAAGCCAGTGAAATAACAATTCAGAACGAATCGCAACTAAAAGAAATGGTTGATAAAGCAGTAAATCATTACTCAAGTATGATTTTTACAGATGCGAATATTCCAGAAGCCAAGCAAGCAAAAGCGGATTTAAATAAAGTGGCGACACTTTTAGATAATGAGCGCAAAGCAATAAAAAACGAGTATAACAAACCCTTGAAATCGTTTGAAGACAAAATTAAAACTTATGTTGGACAAATTAAGTTAGTAAGTGATGGCATCAACGAAAGTATCCAATTATATGAAGAAACAGAACGTTCTAAGAGGCTTGAAAAAATCAAAGATACTATTAAAGAAATGTCAGAAAACTATAGCGTTGAGGTAGAAGAAGTAGGTATTAGAAATAACTGGTTAAATAAGAGTTCTTTTACTGCAAAAGGAGAAATAAATAAAAAAACTTTAGAAGAAATTGCTGCCGATATGACAATGATTTTTAAAGAAAAAGAGCGAGTTATAGGAGAAAAAGCGATTATAGAAAATTATGTAAAGGCATTAGGATTAGAGCCTTACTCGTGGTTAAGTCAAATTGATAACGGAAAAACTGCTGCAGAATTCATCATTGAGATTGATGCTGCACTAGCAAAGAAAAAAGCCGCTGAACAAAGGGCTATAGAACAACAGAAAGCACATGAAGAATATGAAGCAGCAATGCGAGAATTAAATGAAACAGTCGTAGAAGATAAAGTAATTGACAAAAATACAGGAGAAATAGTCAGTGAACTATCACCAAAAGCGGAAGTAAAAGATACAAATAAAAATACAGTAACATTACGACTTTCAGGTTCGCACAGTCAATTGACAGCACTTAATGAGTTTATAGTTGATAGTGGCATTATGGTGGAAGTGATTGAGTGATTGGAAAAATAATAAACCACATAGGAAATAAATTGGTCATCGAATTTGAGGATGAAATAAATTCAAATTTTCTCGAACTTCTGGCTAATAACGATGATAATTTAGCGAAAGTTGAATTCTTAGATAATCGACAGATGTCTCAAAAACA
>NZ_JBQKFQ010000020.1:0-8657 GCF_052119225.1 Paraeggerthella sp. LCP19S3_G8 | reverse complement strand
CATCGAATTTGAGGATGAAATAAATTCAAATTTTCTCGAACTTCTGGCTAATAACGATGATAATTTAGCGAAAGTTGAATTCTTAGATAATCGACAGATGTCTCAAAAACAGAATGCACTTTCTCACGTTCTAATAGCCGATGTGGCACGTTGGAGCTATGACGAACCTAAATGGATTGAAAGTGTCTTGAAATACTACTACGAGGCTAAGAGTGGTGTTTATTTTGAACATAGTCGAGCTACCAAGAATGAAGCGACGGAGTGGATCGGTTTCTTGATTGAGTTCATTTTGAAAAACGATATACCACTGGAAAAAAGATACCAATACTTGCTTGAAAATAACAAATGGTTTTATTACTGCCTGAAATATCGCAAGTGCTGTATTTGCGGTAAGCATGCTGACGTTTGCCATATTGAAGTTGTTGGTATGGGGCGTAATCGCAAAAAGATTAATCATGAGACATTCACATTTTATGCAGGATGTCGTCAGCACCATCAAGAGGAGCACCAAATAGGTACTAAGAACTTCTTGAATAAGTATCAAATAAAACCAGTCAAACTAAATATTGAGGAACGCAAGAAATTAAATATAGGAGGATAACCAATGAATGAACATAGAGGCTTTTATGCTATCATTCCAGCCATTGTCCGCTACGATAACCAATTAAATGGGAATGCAAAGCTATTATATGGAGAGCTGACAGCATTAGCAAATGAAAGAGGCTACTGCTGGGCAACAAATCAATACTTTGCCAGACTATACAACGTTAGCAAACGGACGATCATATCATGGATGAAGCAATTAGAAAAACGAAAATATATAAAGATACAAGTCTTTTACAAACCAGATAGCAAAATTGTAGATCGTAGACATATTTATATATTGCCTTTTCCAACTGATACAGAATTCTACACCCCTAGTGAAGAAAATTTCATCACCTATGGAAAAAATCATCACGAGGGTGGTGAAGAAAATTTCACTACCCCTGGTGAAGAAAACTTCACAGAGAATAATACATTAATTAATAATACAAAGAATAATACATTGAATAAAAAGAATAGTGTTGAGCCAAGCTCAACCATGTCCGAATTATTCGAAAAAGTTTGGAAAACTTATCCAAAGAAAACCAACAAGAAAAAAGCTAGAGAACAATTTTTAAAGAAGTTCAAGACGGAAGAAGATTTAGAGTCGTTTAAAAAAGGATATAAAGACTATCTTGCGTATATTAAATTAAACGATTGGTACCATCCACAAGAATTGTTTCGTTGGATCCGTGATGATCGTTATAACGATGAATATGATTTATCTCAAACAAATAAACTGCCAGCCTATTCTAAGGTGCCAATGAGACAAGAAAAGTTACCTGAATGGGCTAACAATCAGAAGCAAGAAGAAGAGAAACTTTCGTCAGAGGAACAAGCTGAGCTTGATAGACAAATAAAAGAATACTTGGAGGGTAAATGATGAATGAATTAGTTAAATTAATTGAGAAATGGGCAAGAGAAAAAAATCTAGATATCGCAGAGCCTGAGAAACAAATGCTAAAAGTGGTTGAAGAAGTCGGAGAAGTCGCAGCAGCATTAGCAAGAAATAATAAAAATGATTTAAGGGATGGTATCGGTGATGTTGTTGTGACACTAGTTATTCTTGCTATGCAAAATGATATGGATTTATACGAATGTCTGAACCAAGCGTATAACGAGATTAAAGATCGTAAGGGAAAAAATGTCAATGGTGTGTTCGTTAAGGAGAGTGATTTGAATGATAAATAATGTGGTATTAGTCGGAAGATTGACAAAAGATCTTGATTTACGCTACACCGCAAGTGGTTCTGCAGTTGGAAGCTTTACTCTTGCTGTGAACCGTAACTTTACAAACCAAAACGGCGAACGAGAAGCGGATTTTATCAACTGTGTAATTTGGCGTAAGCCTGCTGAAACAATGGCTAATTATGCTCGCAAAGGAACATTATTAGGAGTTGTTGGCAGAATTCAAACTCGTAATTATGACAACCAACAAGGCCAACGTGTCTATGTGACTGAAGTTATTTGCGAGAGTTTCCAATTATTAGAGCCAAAAAGCGCCAATGAGAATAGAAATAGCATTCAGACGTCACAGAATGACGGTACAAGCGTTCAAAACAATTTCGAGGGGAATTATGCTACAAATCAAAATAAAGGCTTAAATCAGCAAAATAACAGCCAACAAATGTCGTTTGGTGGAGATGTAGATCCGTTCGCAGGCGCAGGTAATTCAATCGACATTAGCGATGATGATTTGCCGTTCTAGGAGGTTAAAGTATGAACAGTGTAATTTTTGAAGATATAGCACGTATTCAAGCTGAAAAAAAGCAAAAGCGGAAAGAAATGCTCAAGCTAATGAATGAGAATCCGGACTGGTATAAACATCCAAAAAGCATGGTCTATCGTCAAATTAAATTGCTTGGTAAGGATATTGGTGAGCAAACAATGGATAAATCTAAACCAATCAGCTCAATTGATAAAGACAAGTTCACCATTCAAGAATATTTGTATTTGCAGTGGGTTGGTTATTCAGTGAATGCAATCATAGAAGCGTTAGGAATGCCTAGAAACAAATTCTGGGAATATAAAGCTGAACATTTAAATTTTAAATTAGATTTATGAAATGAAAGTGAGTGTTCATTTTGCTGGAGATTTATTACACGCCAACATCCGCACTAATAGCGGATGCATTGGCTAAAACATATGAAATCGTTTCTTTAGAAACAGCTAGAAATATTTCCAAGAAATTTAAGGCTAGTTTAAAGCAGAAAACGGACCTTTATGTGATTGAGGGAATTTTGATTGATGCTGGTTATAAAAAAGAGCCAGTGAATTTGTGAGAAAGGAGTGGAGGTTTGGTCGACCACAAAGAATTCTTTACTCCTTTGAAATTATGCAGAGAGAAACGAAAATACAATTATTTAACGATCATTTTCAAAATTATAAACGGTATGGCATACCGAAAGCGCAATTAGTTATTGCAGACATTCCTTATAACTTAGGTAAAAATGCATACGCATCAAGTTCTGCATGGTATGAAGGCGGAAAAATTGAAAATGGAGAATCGAATAAAGCGAATAAAAGCTTTTTTGACACCGATGAGAATTTTAGAATATCAGAATTTATGCATTTTTGCTCAAAAATGTTAAAGAAAGAACCTAAAGAAGTTGGAAAAGCGCCAGCTATGATAGTATTTTGCGCCTTTCAACAGCTTCAAATGGTGATTGACTATGGTAAAAAGTACGGCTTTAACAATCACATTCCACTAGTTTTTATTAAGAAGTCCAGTCCTCAAGTATTAAAAGCGAATATGAAAGTTGTGGGAGCTACAGAATATGCGCTCGTTCTTTATAGAGAAAAACTTCCGAAATTCAATAACGACGGCCGTATGGTTCTAAATTGGTTTGAATGGGAAACGGATAACAGCTATCCAAAAATACATCCGACCCAGAAACCAATACCTGTTATTAAACGATTAATTGAAATTTTTACAGATTATGGAGATGTTGTAATTGATCCATGTGCTGGCAGTGGTTCTACGCTTAGAGCGGCTGCAGAACTTAATAGAAATGCTTATGGTTTTGAAATAAAGAAAGAGATGTATGAAGCTTCTCAGGAAAAAATGTTGTCAAATATCCCAATGGGGCTATTTATATGAACTGAAGAACAGCTGTCATTATTTTAGAAAGCGAGTGAAGAAGATGATTCCAAAGTTTAGAGCGTGGGATAAGCGAGAAAACACAATGAGAGATGTAGCTGTCTTACATTTTACTAAAGGTGGTAAGGTCAACAGTATCGAATATTGGAAGACACCTTCCGAATTGAAATCATATCATGTACGAAATTTAGTCCTCATGCAATCAACTGGATTGAGAGACAAGAACGGCGTTGAAATTTTTGAGGGTGATATTGTTTCAGTAAGAAACCATCCATTTCAGAAAACAGAAAGCAGCGTTGGGATTGAAATAGATGGTGATTATAAAGTGTCTTGGAATGAATATGATTTAACTTGGTGTGCTGGAAATCTTTTGTTAGCAAGAATAAAGCCTTATGTAACTGTTATTGGAAATGTTTATGAGGATGGTGATCTTTTAAATGACAGTGAAGATACAAAAAGAAATTAAATTCAAAAACAAGTGTAGCTGCCTAGTCGATGAAGAAGAGTTATCGAATGCAATTCTGTGGTATCAAAAATCACCAACTTTAGGAAATAAGACCATTTATTTACACGGGAAATATCCAGCAGTTTCTATTGGAGACGAAAAAATTCATGTCCATAGGTTGTTAATGCAGTATTGGCTGAAAATAAGATTACCCTTTCATGCTAGTGTACATCACTTAAATGAAAATAAACTAGATGCAAGAAAATCGAATCTCAGCGTGATGATAAACAGCGGACATAACAGCAAGCATAATAAAGGAAAAGTTCTTTCTCAATCAACAAAGGCAAAAATATCAGCAGCCAATAAAGAAAGAAAAGGAATGAAATTCAAGAAAAGAAGAAATATTCCAGCAAATGAGTTGAAAGATTTATTGAAATTCGGGTTTTCTAAAAATTATATTGCTAATCTTTACCAAGTAGATTGGACGACAATCAGAGCTAGAATCCACGAGAACCCAGATTTATTGGAGGTCAAATAAATGGCGATTAAAGGAAGAAGCAAGTTTGACTTTGAAGTGTTTAATGGAGATTTCAATAATTGGATGGGCTTCAATAAACAAAAATATACCAGGGAACAAGCAATAGAGGAATGGCGGTCAGAACTAATGCTTGAGGAAAACACACCTTACATTGTTGAAGATGCATTTGTTAGATATCGTTTCGGAGTAGACGAAGACAATGAGAACCGTAGTTGCTGGTGGTTAGAATGGCGAGATTGTGGTCATAGGTCTGTGCCTGTTTGGTCCATTAGAACGCCTTTTCCGTGGGAATTGGAGGGAGCAGAATGAGCTTTAAAGAAGCTTTCAAGGATGAATATGTTGAAATTGACATAAGCAATAACGAAGAAGCAAAAGCTTTCTTTGAAGAAAATGTATATAAAAGGGAAAGAGAAATATTAAAGAAGTCAGAGGGCTTGCTTAAATGTATTGAGGAGAAAGCGGAATGAGTTATGAAAATTACAAAAATTGTGTTGAAGAGGTAAAAGACAAGAACGGTAAAGTAATTAAATATCATGACGTTGTTCGAACGTTACGAGGTGAAATTTTATTAGTCGGTTTTGGAGTAAATCACCATCATAAAACAAAAGGTTTGAATGCCTTTAATAATTTTATTGGTGCTCATGATTGGTTAGATGTTTACCCAGATGGAGAATTAGAAATCCTAGGAAATGTTGACTTTTTTGGGAGGGGCAGCGATGAATAAACAAGAATTTATTGAAACGTTAGAAAGTTTAGAACGTGATTCATTCAACGAAAATTACAACGAAGGATATGATCAAGCAGTTCGTGACTGTTTAGCTGTAGCAAAACAACTAGACGAACCGAAAAAAGTCGTGGTACCGAAGTTCATGGCGGATTTTATAGAAGACGGCAACAATTACGATAAAATAGCGTTCTTAGTACATCAGAAGTATTTAGGTATCAACTCGCTCATGAGAGAATGTCCTGTTAAAGACTGGCTTATGTCTGTTGACTATGAAACTGTATTAAGTTTAGTCAACGGCTACGAAGTCGAGAAAGAGCAATTGTATTATGTTTTATTGCCAGAGATGGGAGAATATGAATCGAAATACTTTTTAGATCAAGACGGTGAACTGAGTGTAGATAATCAACTTTGTGAATATTATAAATTAACTGAACAAGAAATCAAATCAATTGACGAGCGCTATTGGCCGTTTGCTGTGAAGGTGGAGTAAGAATAGATGAAAGATAAGAAATTTTCACCTCTAACAATTATTTGTGTGATTATAGGCATATGCTGGATTGTTTCAATTGTGGGAATCGGATATTTTATTTCACATCCAGAAATAATTGGACACTGGTTTAGTCGTTTAATAAGTGGGTTTAAATAGTTTTGAAACCAATGTATTTTAGTTTTTACAATCGATAGTATAAAAAACTACCTAGTTTCCGCTAGGTAGTTCTGTAAGAAATAATATTAAGTTTATTTTTTATAGTATTTTTATACCAAACCCATTATAAAAAATCAAGTATAAAAAAGCCAACCGACCACTGGTTGACTAAGAAGAATATTTTACCAGAAAAGTGGTAGCTTGTGATATGTGAGGTTACTTTGCCCCAAACATTGGTCACAATAAAAATATTTTATCATAAATAGAAAAACTCAACTAGTTTTTTCTAGTCGAGTTTTCCAGATGACATCACTCAAGATGAATTGAGTTGTCTATATTATATCATGATGAAATAAGAAATTTCAATAAAAGTAAATAAAAAAAGCCGGATTGCTCCGACTGTGAGTAATATTTTCGACATAGTTATTATACCACAAAAGGAGCGATTTCACTTGATTCAATTGCTAAAAGAAGTAGATTTTCGACAAACAAAAGCGAATGCCAGAAATGTGTTGAAGAATTTTAGACGTTTAGAGCGAATAGCTGGTCGCTCTTTGATAGATTTAAAATCACCAATTATTACAGATATGCCTAAAAGCCAAAGTCACGGGAACAAAGCAGAAGATGCACTGGTACAATTAGCAGATGCAGAAGCAGAAAGAGATGCAATTTTATCTGCGCTTATGGCATTAAGCCTAACTAGCAGACAAATTTTACATTATAGTTTTTGTGTGCAGGACCGTTACTCTAATTACAAGATAGCTAGGGAAGTTGGCTATTCTGAAAGAAGTATTCAACGAATGAAATCAGAGGCTTTAATTGAATTTGCCGAAGCGTATCGAAATGGAAAAATAATTGCATATAAATAAAATTTTTGGCGGTTTTTTGGCGGAAAGTTGGCGGTTTTTATCAATATTTAGATGTTATTATGGTAATGTCGAAAGATAAGGAGACGAGGTAAGGCATGCATTACCTATCTTAGCTCCGTTTCGCTTATCTTTGGAGGCTACCTATAAAAATAAAGAATAAGGATGTGGAAAGTCCAGTTCTTTCTGTCTCGTTTAGTCTAGGTAGCAAATATTGCAATAAACTTGGCATAAAGCTTACACGTAGACGTACGCCGAAAGCACTTGTCAAGATAGCGCTATGTAGTTTGCAATGATCACTCACAAATCATACGTTCTCAAAAATAAAGGAATGGAGGGAATTCCTCTCTCTTTTTTCTACAGGTTTGCGAGAGTTAATGGAGCATAGCTTAATCGGTAGAGCAGCGGTCTCCAAAACCGTTAGTATAGGTTCGAGTCCTATTGTTCCAGTAAGTGGCATAAGCTACTTAAATAATATAGATCGTCAATGAATGTTCGGACAAACAAATTGGCGCTACTACCTTTCACGAGGGCTGCATTTCTATGCAGTCCTTTTTACATAATTTTATAAGGAGGTTGTTACATCTATGAGTAAAAAAGAACAGATTAGAAAGCAGCAAGCACAGTTCTTAGAAATCATGAAGAAGGTTCGTGAAGAGAAAGATATAGATGCGCTTGCAGAACTGTTTATTGAAATCATTTCGGTATATGGGCTGAAGATGGATGAGACATCAGCATTACTTTATTACGTTCAGAAAGAAACACTTGAAGCAGATCACAATGCGCAGTTCTTAAAAGAACGATTGAAACTTGATGTTAAGTCGCTAGGTATTGAAGGTGTGCTGCAAGCACAACGTGCGTTGGTTAACACTTACCTTTCTAATATCGCCAACAATGATTGATGTATCATCCAAACAAGCACGAGCAAAGTTCTATGGCTCATCAGAGTGGAGAAGATTAAGACAGCAGTGTTTAGAGCGTGATCATTACGAATGCCAGTGGTGCAAACAAGAAGGTAAGTTAACAACTCAATATGATTCTATTCTTGAAGTGGATCACATTAAAGAGTTAGAACATTATCCGCAGCATGCATTAGATATAGATAACCTTAGAACGTTATGCAAAGAATGTCACAATAAACGACACGGAAGATTTAACTATAGAGAATCGAAAAGAAAAAGAAAGTGGGATGATGAATGGTGGTAAAGAAATATTTGAAAGATTATGTGGAAGATGGAAGATACACGATTGTTGTTGCTCCTAGTATGAAATCCTTATTGTTTTTGATTGAGATGTTGTATCCTACTGCAAGAGTAATAACTTCTGATGCGGATGCTATTGGTGGTAAAAAACTATTAGTAGATAAATGGGCAGCTGATGGATTAGGTCTCAAAGCAGCATTGCCTAAGTATAGAGAAGAAGATATTGTGTATGAACACTTCACTAGACAGTTTGTTGAAGGAGATAAAGCATCTAGTGAATCCACTGTAAACGAATGTGAAGAGCTTCCGATAATTAGTAAAGAAGTTAGGGAAGCTACTGGTTTAATTGAAAATATTATAGCACACCTAGAATCTTTTAAAGCTGACATCATAAAGGGGACAGCATTAATAGATAGAATCAATGTAGATAATACTTTTGAAAATGACGGTAGCTACAACATGAATATTGATATCGATTTTAAGTCAAACTTAAAAAGTGGGGAATAATATACCCCCCATCGAAATATTTTGCCCTAAAGTGGGGACTGCGG
>NZ_JBQKFQ010000019.1:0-10889 GCF_052119225.1 Paraeggerthella sp. LCP19S3_G8 | reverse complement strand
CCGGACTGTTTTGTGCCCTCACCGGCGGCACAAAACAGTCCGGCGGGTTCAAATTTTTCCCAAGCGCGGTGAGATGCCGCGCTCTCGTTCTCTGCCGTGAGATGCGGCAAAGGAGGCTCCAGAATCATGGCGAAAGGTGCTCGTATCCGCTCTGGGCCTATGCCGGACGAGAACTCTGCACGGTCTGATGCTCGCGGCTACAGGCTGGAGGATTTGCCAGCGTCCGGCTATGACGGCCCGGTGCCCGACTTTCCACTGCCCAACGTGACTGATCGTGAGTCTGAGGTATGGGAGTGGGCGTGGCGGACTCCGCAGGCGTGCGCGTGGTCGATGGACGTGTCGGGGTGGCTGGTGCGTTCGGTGGCGATGTGGACTCGGCTGTCTGTCCGGTGTGAGGACGCCACCGTGTCGGCCCCGGTGCTGGGGCAGTTGCATCGTTTCGCTGAGCACATCGGCTTGACGCCTGCTGGTTTGGCAGCTCTGGGGTGGAAGATCACAACCCGCACCGCCTCGTCAGTCGAGGCTGAGGCTGCGACGCCGAAGCGGTCTCGCGGCTCGAAGCTGAGAGCGATCAATGGCGGCCTCGCTTCCTGACGATGACTGGTCGGTTGCGTGGCCAACTCTGGGGTATCTGTCTGCTGACTGGATCGAGGCCCACTGCCTGGTCGCTGACGGCTGGTCGATGGGTGAGCCGTTTGTGCATGACGGCTGGCAGTTGTGGTGCACACTCAACCATTACAGGGTGAAGCCGAAGGCGGTGTTCAACCAGGCCCGCCCGGTGGGTGCGCCAGCGTTCCAGTATCGCCGTTCGCAGGTGGTGGGGCCGCAGAAGACGGGGAAGTCGCCGTGGGCTGCGTCGCTGATCCCGTTCGAGGCTGTCGGGCCGTGCATTTTCGCTGGCTGGGCTGTTGGTGGCGAGCGGTATCGGTGTGTCGATCATGGCTGCGGTTGCGGGTTCGTCTACGCCTACGATGCGGGTGAGCCGATGGGTATTCCGCGGCCGGTGTCCCGCATCCAACTGTTGGCGACGGCTGAGGATCAGACCGACAACATTTACGCGCCGCTCCAAGAGATGATCAGGCGCGGCCCGCTGCAGGAGCTGATGCGGGTTCGTGAGGATTTCATCCGCACGCCGAACAATGGCGAGGTGTTGCCGATCACGGCTGCACCGAACTCGAAGGTGGGCGCTCCCATCCATTTCGCGGTGGCGGATGAGTCAGGCCTGTACACGGGCAAGCTGATCAAGGTGTGGCAGCATATGCGCCGCGGCTTGGCGGGTATGGGTGGTCGTGGCCTGGAGGTGACGAACCCGTGGGATCCGATGGAGAACTCGGCGGCTCAGCAGACGTTTGAGTCATCATCGAAGGATATTTTCCGGTTCTACCGCAGGCCGCCCACTGACCTGAGGTTTGAGCTGAAATCTGAGCGGGCGAAGATTCTGCGGTTTGTGTATCGCGGGTCGCCGTGGGCTGATCTGGAGGCAATCGAGGCCGAGTGCGCCGAGTTGATGCACACCGACCCGGCGCAGGCGAAGCGGTTCTTTGGGAACATGCTGGTGCAAGGCTTGGGCGCGTTCCTGCCTGAGGCTGTGGTGGAGGCTGCTGAGCTTGCGGTCGACGTGCCGGACGGCGCGGCGGTGTGTGGCGGGTTTGACGGGTCACGGTCGAGCGACTGGACGGCGCTGCGATTGCAGACGATTGACGGGCATCGGTTCACGCCAACGTATGGGCCAGATCAGCGTCCAGCGGTATGGAACCCAAGGGAGTGGCCGGAGGGTCGTATCCCTCGCGGCGAGGTTGATGCCGCCGTGGATGAGGTGATGCGCCGCTACAGGGTGGGGCGCATCTACTGCGACCCGCGGCACTGGGAAACGCAGGCCGATGCGTGGGCGTCGAGGTTCGGTGACGATGTGGTGCTGCAGTGGCCGACGAACTCGATTGCGCGCATGTTTCCAGCACTGGTCAGGTACCGGGAGGACATGGCCGAGGGGTTGACGACGCACGCCCCGGATGAGGTGTTCAAGGCTCAGGCGTTGGCGGCCCGGATGGTCGCGAAACCGGGCGACAAGTTCATTCTCGGCAAACCGGCTGAGCATTTGAAGATCGATGTGGTGATGGCTGACGTGCTGGCGCACGAGGCTGCCGCGGATATGGCGGCGGCCGGTTGGTCGACCGAAGCCAAGGAAACGATTTTCTTCCTATGAGTCGCGAAAGGGGTGGCTGCGTGTGCTGAGTGTTGACGAGCTGCAAACTCTTGACCGGCTGTACCTCGACCTACGTTCCCATCGTGATTCTGACGACATGCTGCTGTCCTACTACGACACGGAGCATGCCTTCACGCATATCGGGTTGGCGTTGCCGCCTGAGTATCGCCGCGAGTATGACGTGATCACGTCGGGGGCGGCTGTGGTGGTGGACTCTGTGGTTGATCGCCAGCAGATGCGCGCCCTCGTGCTCCCCGGCGAAGAGGAGGCCGATGACCGGTTGCGCGCTATCTGGGATGCGTCGAACGGCGACGTGCAGCTCGCGATGTTCAATCGGGATCGCAGACTGTTTGGTCGGGCGTTCCTGACGGTGGGCGGCAATAACAAGAATCCAGATCTGCCGTTGATCCGTGCCGAATCTCCGCGTGAGATGGCTGGCCTTGTTGATGAGCGTCACGAGATGGTGACGGCGGCTGCACGGTTCTACGGCGTGGATGCCATGACTCGACGCACCCCTTGTTTCGCGACGCTGTATCTGCCTGATGAAACGGTGTGGGTTGAGTGGTCGCCGCGTACCGGCAAGTGGGTCGAGGTCGACCGCGACCATCACCGGATGGGTGTCGTCCCAGTGTTCATGCACCTCAACAAGAGGGTTTCAGGGTCATGGGTTGGGAGAACGGCGCTGACCAGGGGCCTGCGGTCGATCATCGACAGCTCGTGCCGGAATCTGACGAACCTGCAGTTCGCGGTCGAGTCGCATGGCATCCCCCGCATCTTCATGACCGGGGTCGTGAAGGGCGATTTTGTTGACCCGAAGACTGGTGAGCCGTTGCCGGTATGGGCCGCCTACTACAACGCGATTCACACAATCACAAACCCGCAGGCGAAGGTCGGACAACTCACCGCCTCCGATTTGAAGAACTTCCGCGCCGCCCAGGAGGCGTATGCGATCGAGATGTCGGCGGCGACGGGCTTCCCGATCTCGTATTTCGGGCTCTCGACAGCGAATCCTCCGGCTGAGGGCGCGATCGTGGGCGAAGAGAAACGGCTTGTGCGTACCTGTGAGGCGGAGAACTCCGAGGTGGGTATGACTGTCGGATGGGCCGCTGCGCTCGCCTATCAGATCGCGACTAAGACGCAACTCCCCGGCAACAGGGTGCGGGTGGATTGGCACAATCCGGCGACCCCGACGGTGGCGCAGCGCATGGACGCGGTCGTGAAGGCCAAGCAGTCCGGCATCGTGTCCCGAGAAGGCGCTTGGGATGAGTTGGGGTGGTCGCCCGCCCTAAAGCGTCGCGAAGAGGGATATTTCCGTAACGAGGCGAACCTCGACCCTGAAATGCAGCTCGCATCGGAGCTGATACGTGGGACCGGCTGACAGTTTCCATCTGGCGCAGATCGCGACCGGGCGCGGCGTCGAGGTGCTGGTGTCGCGGATTTGGCGTAACGGCATGCGGCGTCCTGAGGATTGGCCGGATGTGTCGCGGCGATTGTCAGTGACGGTTGCTGCCGGTCAGGTGAGGGCTGCTGAGCGTGCTGGCCAGTTCGCGGCTGACGCTCTGGGCGTGGACTCGCTGATCAACCCGCGCAGCTTCGCCGGTCTCGCCTCCGATGGCCGCTCGCTGGATGGGCTGCTGTACTCGGGTGTGGTGCGTGCGCGTTCGGCATCGGGGCCGATGGCTGAGCGTATGGCGGCTGGTGGTCAGTGGATGGCGGGCCTCGCGAAGACCATGGTGGCTGACGCTGGTCGGGCTGCGACGCAGGCGACGATTGCGGCAACGCCGCGAGCTGGGTGGGTGCGTCTGGTGCGGCCCCCGTGTTGCCAGAGGTGTGCAGTGCTGGCTGGGAAGTGGTTCCGATGGAATGAGGGTTTCCGGCGGCATCCACTGTGCGACTGTGTGCATCGTCCGGCGCTGAGTGCGTCGCCGCCCGATTATTCGTCATCGATCGCACCTAGCCAGATTCACGACCTGACTGAGGCGCAGCGCAGGGCGATAGATGAGGGTGCGGACGTTAATCAGGTGATCAACGCTTATCGCAGAAGCTCGAAGAGTCGCGAATCACACCTGCTGACTACTGAGGGGATGTCGAAGCACGGAACCGCGAGGAACGCCTTGGGTAGATCGGGGAAGAGGCTTACCCCAGACGGCATTTTCCGCATCGCGGAATCGCGGGAGGAGGCGGTGCGCCTCCTGGTGGAGCACGGATACATCCTCCCCAATGGGCCGCTCGGGAGAGGCGGCGCTGCCGGGTACGGACAATTCGGTCGCGGCGGCAAGAGGGTCGCAGCACGGAATGCGGTCGAGCAGGCAAATGCGGCCGGAGTCAGGGCTGGCGACAGGTACACGATGACTGCGGCGGAGCGTCGCATGCACGACGCCAAGGTGAGGCTGAATGCGGCTCGCAAGAGCGGCGATTCCTCCGAGATCGCCGCCGCGGAGAAGGCATATCAGCGTTGGTTTGCGACAAGCGGCCAGATTTACACATGACCACCCAGGGGCGAGATGCGCCGGACAAAACATGAGGGAGACGAGATGTCCAACCCCGCAAGCAATGCCGTGCCTGATGAGCAGGGCGAAGCGACCAACCAGCCGCACCCCCCAGACTCTGGCGGCGATTTCAAAAACGACGACTCGAAAAACGCTGTGCTCGCCGATCTGGCCAAGGAGCGCGACAAGCGCAAGGCGCTGGAGGATCGTTTCAACAAGCTGGCGGCCGCGCTCGGAGTCGACCAGAAGGCCAGCAAGGATGCCGACCTGTCGGAGAAGGTGGCCGACTTGACGACCCGCCTCGACGTGTCGGAGTTGGCGCGTCGTCACGGCATCACTGATGAGGACGATTGTGCTGCGCTGGCGGCCGTCACTGATTCGCAGGCCCGAGCCAAGCTCGCTGCCCGCCTCGCACCCCAGAAGGGTGCCGAGAAGGGTGAAGAGCCTGACGACGCCACCGTTTTCCCGCGCCCCAAACCGGATGCCTCGCAAGGCTCCAAGGGTGCGCCCCCCAAACCTGAGCCGCTGCCGGGCCGCGACCGTCTGGTTGCTGGCATCGAAGCGGCGCTGGGGAAGAAATAAGCCGTCTCGCCACCCCCCGGCGAGCGAAACCAGAAAGGAGTGAACAGCTATGGCTGTTACTTTCGCACAGGCCGCCACGTTGGTGGCCGACCCCGTTCGCCGGGGTGCCATCGAAACCGCGTCGCAAGTGTCGTGGGTGTGGGACAGGATGCCGTTCGAGGACATCGAGGGCAACGCCTACGCATACGACAAGGACAAGGTGCTTCCCGGCACCGCGTTCCGCACCGTCAATGAGGCGTACGTCGAGTCGACCGGTGTCATCAATCAGGCCACTGAGAATCTGGTGATTCTGGGTGGCGACGCCGATGTTGACCGCTACATCGAGCGCACTATGCGTTCGGCTCGCGGCGTGCTGTTGGCTGACCAGATCAGGATGAAGCTGGAGTCGGCGCAGGCCACCTACGTGGACGCCATGTTCAACGGCGACACTGCGGTGGATCCGAAGTCGTTCGATGGTCTCAAGAAGCGGCTCGTCGGGTCGCAGGTCATCGACTCAACTACGGCCCTCACTAGCGACGCCGCTCTGGACGACCTCGACAGCCTGTTCGCGGCTGTCGACGGCGGCCCCGATGTGGTGTACACGTCGAGTGATCTGCTCGGCAAGTACAAGTCGCTTGCGCGCAAGCTCGGCGGCTCCGAGTACGTCGTCTCGGAGATGACCGGCAAGCGTGAATGGACCTGGAACGGCGTGCCGTTCATCGACCCCGGCAACCACTGGTCGGGGCGCAAGATTCTGCCTGTCGGCGGCGGCGACCTGTACGCGATCAAGTTCGCCTGGAACACCGGCTCGGTTGGTGTGATGGGCATCCAGAACGGCCCGCTCGACTGCTACACGGTCGGCGAGTTGCAAGAGAAGCCTGCCTACCGTGCACGCATCGACTACTACCCCGGCCTTGTCGTGCAGGGTGGCCGCGCCGCGGCTCGCCTGCGTGGCGTCCAGAAGGCCTGAGAGGAACTGGATCATGGCTACTCGACCCAAAACAACCCGCATCGCGGATGACCAGACGCAAAACAAGCCGCAGGCCACCGCAGCAGGCGACGCGCCCGCCGACACGTTCGACCCGGCGGAGCGTGCCAGCTCAGCGCCGGCCGACAAGGCCGCTGCTGCGGCTGCTGGTCACATGACGGTGAATGCGATCAAGCCGGTTGCCTCTATCCCGACACCTGCTGGCGGCAACCGGTCGGAAACGTATTCAGCGTTCGATCAGACCGGCAAGGAGTTCACCGTCACCCACAACTATGACACGGGCGCGACGAGCGCCGTACCGAAGGGGTGACTCAATGAGTGAGGGGGTGGCGAGGCGCTACTCGCAGAGCGATCTGGAGGCGAATTTGGGCCGCCCCCTCACCGATGCCGAAGCGCGTCAGGCCGAGCTGTGGACTGAGTGGGCTGAGGCGACCATCGCGAGACGCACGGGTGGCCTCGACCAACTAGACCAAGACATGTTGCGCATGGTGCTCGTAGAGTCCGTGTCAGCGCGACTGCGGCGTCCCGATCCGGTGACGCAGGTCAGTGTGCGTGTCGATGACGCGTCGGTGATGCGCAGCTATGCAGCATCGACCGGCCTGATCGAGATCCGCCCCGAATGGTGGGAAGCCCTCGGAGTGGTCGAGACCGGAGCGTTCTCAGTGTCGCCATACGGGGAACCTGGCCGCCATGTTGCTCGATGACGTGCGGGCCGAGCTGCCCGGACTGAGGGCGCAGGCCGAATCGCTGATGACCTCACAATGGCGCATTGAGCGGGACACGGGTGAGATGTCCGAGTCCGGCTACAGCGACCAGGCTATGCGAGAGGTCGTCTATGAGGGACGAGGCAAGCTCCAAACCTACGAGGGCTACGAGCAGTCAACCACCATCGGCCCATCGTCGGCCGTGGTGCAGCGGATGCAGCTCCATGTCCCGGTCGGCGACTACAAGCCGCAGCTGGGTGACATCGCCACCTGCATCGCCGCCACAGACTCCGGTCTGGTGAGGCGCCGTTTTCGGCTGGCTCAGACGTGGCCAGTCAAAGATTTCGCGACCGCCTACCGGGTATCCGTGGACGAGATCGTGAAAGGGGCCTGATGGCTGGTGCATCGATCGACGTAACCGAGGTCCGCGAAGCGGTCGCTGACATGTCGCAGGTGCCTGTCCGAGTGCTCGCGAAGGTCAGGCTGATCGTCGCCAAAGGCTCCCTGAACATCAAGAATCAACTGCGTGCCGAGGCTGAAAAGTCGCGGCACTTCAAGCTGTCCGCCCACATCAACTACGAGCTTGACTCTGACGAGTACGGCTCGCAGATCGGGCCGGTGAAGGTGGGTGCGGGCAACCTTGCGAACATCGCCTACTTCGGGGGCTCGCGGGGTGGCGGTGGGACGCTGCCTGACCCGCGTGTGGCGCTGGAGGCCGAGACAGCCGAGTTCATGCGCCAACTCGCGGACGCCGCGGTCGAGTCGGTGTTCTCGTGAGCACCGTCGTCGACGCTCTGGACGCGATGAAAGCCCGCCTCGAGTCGGTGCTGTCGGTGCCGGTGCTGATCGGTGACGGCACGGGCTCGACGCCGCCGTTCGTGGTGGTGTGGTCCGGGACAGAGGATCGGCAGGCCGACGAGTCGGCTGCTGGCTCGTGCGGGCAGTGGTCCGCACCTGTGGGCGTGACGTTCACGGCCCGTCTGCCGCGGACTGCGCTCCGCATGGCGTCCGATGGGAAGCAGGCCCTAACCCCTGACTTGATGCCCGCGCTGCTGCCGTCATCGGTGGCGCGGTTTCTCATCACTTACGAAGAGTCGACGCCGGTTGATGTCGACAGGGCTGTGGTGCTGCCCGAATCCAACACAAACCCGGCCTACACGGTCGTCATGTTCACCGTCTACACCCAGGAGATCTCATGAGCCTCATCGCCGCTATCGATACCCGCACCGGGAAGGTCCTGCCTGATCTGGTGCCTGAGCACTGGCTGGATCACCCGCTGCTGGGTAAGCATCTGGCCCCCGTCGAGGACGCAACCCCGGTCGAGCCGGAGGGCGAACCCATCAAGGAGGACAACACCCCAACCACAAAGCGCGGCAAGGCCGCTGAAACGAAGGAGTAAGCCATGGCCGGAGGAGTACGCACCCTTGCCGATGGAAACACGAAGCTGACTATCCTCATCACCCGCCCCGCGAACCTCGACGCGATCACGCTGACGGAGTTGCAGGCCGGCATCGAGGCGTCCTGCAAGGTCGCCAAGAGCGGTACGAAGTTCTCGCCGTCGGCGTCGGATACAGAGCAAGACGCCCCCCTGTGCAACGAGGGTAACTCGGCTGCGCTGGGCGCCTCGAACTACGAGGGCACGCTCGCCCCGTTCTGGTACCTCGACAAGGACGGCAAGTACGTCCTCGAGGACAACGCGGTCTACGAGGCGGCACGCGCCAAGGGCGCGACCCTGACCTACGTGTTCCGCGAGGGGCCGAAGTCGGCGGTGGCGTGGGCGCAGGACGACCGCTACGACGCCTACGTGGGCGTCTCTGATAACCCGCAGAAGTCGGACGGCGGCGGCTACGTGAAGCGCACTATCCCAGTGCAGGTGCAGGCCGCCGCGCTCGACAAGACGGTCGCCGCCGGCGGCTAACCCCCCCATCCGCGACTGTCCGGCCCCGAGCTGTCCTTCCCCCAGGGCCGGGCAGTCGCACCTACTGGAAGGACACCCCATGACCAAGAAGAATGACGAAGCGCTTGGCGAAACCACCCCGCAAGCGGTGACCGACGACACCCTCGACCCTGCCGGGTTCGACCTCGCCGCATGGCTGGAAGGTCTCGCGCCGGCGAAGGCGCACTATAACCTCGAGGGCTGCGAGATCGTGATGCAGGCCCGCACTCAGACGTGGCGGGACGAGTTCATCGCCACCCACGAGAAGGACGAGGACGCCGAGCAAACCAATCTCGAGTTCCTGGCGGCGCACATCGCATCCCCGGCAGGCATGACCGCCGATGTGCTGCGGGCCATGCGCGAGACGCACGCCCCCGAGGTGGATGAGCTGGCGACATTGGCGCTCCAGCTCGACACGAAGCCGCGCAGCCAGATCGCGCCGCGTTTTTTGCCCTCTGCCTCCGACTGACAGGCAACGCGTGGGCGCTGGACGCGCTCACGTCGGCACGCGAGTGGGGGGTGCGTCCCAGCGTCATGCTGGGCATCCCCACCCGCGTACCATGGTCGGAGGTTGACCGATACCTCGCCCAGGCTTTGACGATCCGGGATGCGTCGCTGTGTCCGGGTGGCTGCGGCCACTATCTGGACGAGACCAGCGAGATGGATGGCTGGCATGAGGAGCGCCGCATCCGCTGTGATGCGTGCGCGGCGAAAGCGGAGGCCGAGAAGCAGGATCCGACGCAGCCGGGCGAACTGTCCTACGCAGTGCGGGTCGACTAGCTCTGCGCGTCCGCAAAGACCCGCTCGCGATGAGTCGGGCACAGATTCTGGGCCGCTGACAGGGTGATCGCCGCCGCGAGGTCTGGGTCGGGGTCGCCGCCCCCTCCCCATCGCATGAGCAAAAGTGCGGCCGCTTTCCATCCAGCCTCATACCCGCCGCCGTCGTCGAGCGCCCTGCATGCCGCCCAACCTGCCATCAGCAACTGATTGTCTGTGATCTTTCCGACCTTGGCGCCGGTGACCGTGATCATCGTCCGGAACATGTCGGGGTCGGCTGGCTTGGTGGGGCTGGGCGTTGGGGTGGTTGTCACGGTCACAGTCTCGGCCGCAGGGGCTTGAGTATCAGTCGCCGGGGGTGAGCAACCCACCGCGAGCAGAGGCAGCAACAGCAGTAGTGCACGACGCATGACACCAATCTACGCCGACAGGGGGTGACTCGATGGCTGATCGCAGCATCGTTGTCCGGCTGAGGGCCGAGGTCTCGGACTTCAACGCCCAGATCGGCAGCGCCTCCAAGTCGCTGTCGACCCTGATCGATGAGTCGAAGCAGTTCGACAAAAAAGCGACCACGACGATGGGGCAGATCGTCCAGTCGGCCAAGCTGCAGCGGGAGGCGTGGACGGGCACTGGGCAGGCGATGATCGCCGCTGGCGCGCCCGTGCTCGCGTTCAACGCGGCGATCGCCAAGACCGGCATCGAGTACAACACTTTGCAGCAGAAGTCGCGGGCAGCGATGCGCACCCTCATGGGTGGTGCCCGTGAGGCGAACGACCAGATGGACAAGCTGGACGAGTTTGCCCGCACCTCGCCGTTCTCCAAAGCGGTGTTTATCTCGGCCCAGCAGCAGATGCTCGGCTTCGGCATCGAGGCGCAGAAGGTCATCCCATACCTGTCGGCGATCAACGATGCGGTGGCGGCGACGGGCGGCTCGAACGAGGACATTTCCGAGCTGACGCGCATTTTCTCCCAGGTGAAGGCGGCGGCGAAGATCACCGCCACGGACCTGATGCAGTTCGGTCAGCGCGGTGTGGATGCTGCGACCCTGATCGGCTCCCAGATGGGCAAGACGGGTGCCGAGATCAGGGGCGAGATCACCAATGGCACGCTCGATGCTGGGCAGGCGCTCGATGCGCTCGCCGCTGGCATGTCGGAGCGGTTCGCCGGCGCGTCCGCGAACGTCAAGAATACGATGACCGGCGCGACGGACCGCGTGAAGGCGGCATGGCGT
>NZ_JBQKFQ010000018.1:0-18507 GCF_052119225.1 Paraeggerthella sp. LCP19S3_G8 | reverse complement strand
TTGCGAAGAACAATACCTTCATTTACTCCGATAGTAAATGTTTTTGCAGGTGTCGGCTTGCTATTTTCCCACAATTCTGCAATATCTCCATCGTTTGCATAACCTAAAAGTTTGCCGCTGTTTTCGATACGATACAAGTTTTTACGACCATCTAATTTTTGAGTAATCGTGCCAACTTGGGTCCAAAGAGTGTTAGCATTGAGATGCTCGTTGATTGGTGCATCTGGATTTTTGTATATAGTAGTGAATCGGATATTTTGCCCAACTTTATATTTTGGTGCGTTCGGCTTGCCAGGGTTTACAATTGTTTCTGAACCATCTTCTGGCAATCCTGTCTGCAAGTCTTGTGCTAGTTGCGCCTTATTGATGCCCCACTGTGCTAAATATCCGTATGGATCAGTATGATCACCCCACCAATTTTTAGTAATCCAATCATGAGTGACTATTCCGTATCCTGTACCATCATCTAAGTCAAACGTTGCACCAATCTGTGTAGCTAAATCACGAATCAAATTTACATATGCGGCATAGTCCTTTTTGAATGTTTCTTTATTATTCGTTCGAGCGAGTTCGATTTGTGCATAGGCTTTTGCATTCGCTGTCGCACCTGCACCCCACTGGATTTGGCCAGCTGGCGCTAATTGTTTCACTCGACCACCAGAACCGACAAAATATGAAACATAGGCACTCGTCCAGTTCCGCTTCATATAGGCCGTTTCGTTATCTAGACTGTTTGGACCAACATTGTTCCCATTACCTGACTCATGTAAGACAATTAATTCATTGGTAGCATACCCTGGAAAGTACCCACCAAAATTAATAGGGTCTTGCTCCACTTGGTATGCATTCACACCAATCGGCAACATAAAACTTAACGACATTCCGACAGCAACTAATAATTTAACAGTTTTTTTCATTTAAAAACCTCTTTCCTATTTTTTAAACAAAAAAAGAAACGACACAAGCCGCTTCAATTCTTGTCTTTATTTCGTAATTTAATAAAATAATCCTTTAACTTTTCTGGTAAAGGAATAAATTCCAATACATTCTCGCAAAATGAAATGCCTTCATTCGCAATGTAAAAAATAATCACCATTTCTCTAATAGGAATATTATTCCCTACTATACTTTCAACTTTCACAGACACTGCCACTACAAATAAAATCATTACTTTTTTGGCGATTCCCAACATACCTATTTTGCTTGATAGTGATTTAGTAGCGATTGCTTTAAGCCAACCTGTTACAAAATCAACAATCATCAAAAATAACAAAACATCTAGCAATTGATCCATTCCCCCAAGAAAGCTAACGCAAATACCACCTACAATACTGGCTACAATTGACAGGCGGTTAAAATATTTTTCCATATTAAGCCCCCTTAATTTCCAGGTAGTTGAGGAGCTTTCTTAACTCCAATAACATGAATTACTCTAAAAGTATCTGTTTTTGTTTCGACAGTTCCACTTTTAGAAACAGTTTTTGCATACGTGAAATTAATTTTGTTATTAGAAACATGAATTAGCATCTCTCCCATATCCCAACCGTTGCTTGTAGGATAATCGTAAATGTTAATTGCAGAACTTCTAATATCTATTTCGCCAGATTTATTATTCAGGATGGTAGCATCTGTTCGATTACCTTGATATTCACAAATAAATTTTACTGCCTCATAGTTGCTTACATTGTCGAGCAACGTGACTGTGCCATCAGAAAATTTAATAGGCTGTTTATTAAGTAACACTTCATTATTAATAGCTGCCTGTAGTTTATCTATATTTCTATTTATTATCTCATCCCACATGGGATCGCCATGAGTTAATTTTTCAAGTTCAATCATTTAATTACCCCCTAAAACTATTTCTATTGTTTTTCTACCAGAAATAAATCTGTGATGCTGTTCGTCAACTTTGATATATTTTGGACTAACCATAGTGTGTGTTGCTGGTATTTTTACTTTTAATGTATTTTCACTAATATATTCTGCTTCAACAGGTATACTAAATAAGTTTCCACCGCCTGCGCCATATGCTTCACCTACTGGCATCACTCCAGCTCCATAATCCCATGTTAATGCATGGATAACTGGAAAATAAGATAGCTTATAAATTATCGTCCCCAATTCATAAGTTGGCTTTAATTCATTAATTTGATTTTGTAAGTTAGTTACTTGATTTTCATCTAATTCATTTTTTAAATTTTTTAACCAACCGTTAAAAATATCTGACATATCGTTTAACGACTGGGTCATTTCCCTATTCTTTTCATCTGCTGAATTTGTAAATTGGTTAAAAACTTGTTTCAACATTTCTTCGTATTGCTTTTCCATTCCAGATACCGAAACATTCTCAAACGGTGTTGAATAGCCACATACTTTTTCATCTGGTCTCTTATCTGTGATCAAATCCGCTGTAATAGCTGTGCTGTTCCTTGGCACTCTGACAGTGGCCAACTGAATTTCAAATACATCTGGCGTGCGTTCGACTGTCACATTACCTTTTTTGACTGCTACATAAGCTTGTCTAGCGTTCAAATCATGACGAACAACAATTGAATCTGTTCGATCTTGTGTTGAAGAAGCAACGTCAATTGGTACTGCAAAAGCAGACGTATTTATATATTGATAACCTTTTAAACTTGCTGAACCTGCTTTTACAACAACTCTCATCCCAACAGAATCAGCTGCAGTCACTCTTAATGCTTCACCGACTGACATCATGACGCCATTGCGAAAGATATTTTCAAAGTATTTTGCCCAGTCTGCCGATGTATAAGCACGATCGTATGTGCCATCATCTTGCAAAACGGCATCATAAAATAAACTTAATTCCGCCAAAAATAACCACCTACTTTCCTTTTCTCTTGATTACATCAATAATTGTTTTACTTTGATTACCGAATTCGCCGTCAATATGGTAGCCTTTCTCATCCCAAGTCTGAGTTACAGAATTTAGAACCACTGTATCTGAATAGCCAAAAGAAGAAATACGTTTTACACGATCCCCCAATTTATAATCTCGACCATAAACAAAAAGACTATCATTCAAATTGATAGTCCCATTCAATGCCAAAACTCTTGGTTGTTCAGTTAATTTTTCTTTTCCTCTTGATTGCAATGTGGCAATATATTGTGCATCTGGCATTTTTACATCATCAACAGTCTGTTGTAAGTCACGAGCATCGACATATATTTCTTTTCGTTCGAGGCCACTCAAATTGTTATTTACTTGAGTATGCTTCCGAGCTTTTCCTTCGCCTTCTCCATAAATAAGGGCTGTAGTCGCTTCATCATAGTTGTTCTTTTCTAATGATTCATTAGTGACATTTTCAAACTCTGCACTAAATTGAACTACACTAGAAACATCTTCACTTTTTCTAAAACGAATATTTGTTCCAACTTGGCCGTTTGATGTTGAGCCAATACGCCCATTCGAGATAGGAATTTCGTCAAAACCAAAATTGTAACTTTCACACAGTCCCTCTATTTCTTCTTCAACATTCCCATAACTGTTTTGATAACTAATGTTTGAATTAGTAATTGCTGGCGGTTGTTCAACAGATAAGTAATTTATTTTTCTTTTAGCATCTGACGGAGAGACCACTTCGTTCCGTAAGTGATCGTAGCAAATCAGCTCTGGTCTTTTTGTTTGATTGTAAATTCGATAAACAATTCTCTTACCAGATTTTGCAAAAAGAGACTTCCCAGAAATTGTAATTAATCCACTGCTCAAATCATCGCAAATAATAGAATCAATATAGTAAAAGCAATTATTAATTAATAGCACTGTGTCTTCGTCCATTAATTCTTTTGGCATATACTTTAAAAGAACAACCGTTTCAAAAGTATTGGCTGACTTGAAATTTTCTTTGACACTCATTGATTTCCATATGTCCAGAACTGCCGTTGACTCATAATCAAAGCCAGACTTTCTTCGAAACACCTCTACAAAAGGTAATGGCATAAAATCCATAGCTACACCCCGCTAACTAATGGTGTAAATTGCATTTCACATGTAATTCCATTTTGAGAATTGTTGGCCGCTTTTAGTTGTAAATAGTTATCTCCTTTAGATAATCGAAAGAAACTACTACCCTCCATACGTTCTGGAACAGCATTAGTTTCTACACCATTAACAATTTTTTTCGCATACAACTTTCCACGTACCGTTGAAAGTTCGAATCTTGTTCCAGGTTCAAAGGTTCCTTTAAATCCAAAGAAGGTTTGTTTTGTCACATCGTAAATCTGCGGATCAGTCACGGTTGTTACACATTTCATATGAAAAACTGCTCCAACCTGCACATCTCCATTGTTTACAATCTTTTCAATATTCCCTGATTCAAAGCGACCAAACGTATGCTTCTCGCCTTGAACAAAAACCATTGGAAAAATAAGCGTTGGCTTTAATGTTGCCAAAGGAACCAGTGAGTTATAAAACGATACATCTCGGAAATAAGAATCGAATGCTTCAAACTGTAAAGAGAATAAGTTCCATTCATCATCCTTATAAGGATTACCCTCGTATAATTTGAAACTAGGCGCTTGGATTGGTAATACGTCGGTTTCATACTCCTTATCATAGACTTTAAGAGTTAGTTTCCCTGTTTGTTTTAGATCGATTTTTTGAATCATATCTCGGCGCAGCTGATAAATTTCTTCTTCTGTTTTTCCAATTAAAGTACCTTCTAGCAACGGTTTACGTGTACTTAAACGGATTCCAACAACTTTTGCGCCATCTTCTCCAAACACTTCTTCTGCTAAAACAACATTTTCTGGTGCTTCTAATCCCTCGACGTTTTGCAAAAAATAAGGAGCTTCCTCATTAAAAACGAGTTGCTCCCCATTTTGGTTCGTATAAACTAATTCTAGTTTCACTATTTAAACCCCCTCGCTAAATCACGCAATTGGCGTTTTGTTTCCATCGCCGTTTCTCTCGGTGTTTTTGTGTCTGCACCTGTGATATATTGTGTTACTTCCATGTTTTTAATATTTCCGTCTTTCAAGTAAGAAACCATTTCACGCATAAGAGAAGCAAGTTCGCTAAAATCATTCGATTCATGTGAATCTTGAACAGCAATTAGATTTTTAACAACTGAAGAGTTTCTCGGAACACCCACGCCGTTTTCATAATGAGGAATTAATTTCTTTGTTTCTGAAGCTTTGATTACTTTTGATCCTTTTGGTAAATCTGGCAAGAATACATTTCTACCTTCTGGGATGAAAGGCACGCCACCTTTAGGAATTACCAACTCTTTATAAGTACGTCCTTTTTGGTCGTTGACGATTGCCGGACCACCAATATGATTATTGGTTCCTGTTTCGAGTCCTAAAATTTTTGCTACGCCAGCGCCTAAATTAGCTACTACGTTTAAAGTTTTAGTAATTACCGAAGGGCCAGAATTAAAATCACTTACTGCATTTTTCGCTTGAGATGCTGGTCCACTCGCTTGATCATTAGCCCTTAATAGTTTTTCAACTGGATTGTTTGCTGCGAAAATATTTAAGCTACTATTACCACTTGAAGCCGCACCGACAACTCCACCTGCATTTCCTCGCAGGTTTTTCGTTCCTGGATTATTGGCATTGTAGGTGTTCAATGCATTGCCACCTTGTCGAGCTGCAGCTTGGGTATTAGAAGAATCTCCACTAAGTATTTTTTTTGTAGGATTATTCCTATTATAAATATCTAGTTGATCACCAGCTGCACGACTTGCATTTTGAACAATTGAAGAATCACCTAAAAGTGTTTTTAGTAGTGGTTTAATCCCGTTATATTCTTCTATGCTAATTGTTCCATCGGCTATCTTAGCTTCTAAATCTTCATTATTACCAAGCATTTTTTTTACTGGATCAGGTAATGAATTCCACGCATTCATACTTTCTTCTGATTTCATTACCTTTGTTAGTAAATCATCATTATTGGCAAGCATTTTTTTCTGGTCTGTTGGAAGGTTATTCCAATTTGTTAGATATGTTTCTGAAGAAAGAATCTTTTGTAGCACATCCGTGTTATTTGCTAAAAGCAGTTTGCTTTCATCTGGTAAATTTTTCCAAGCATTAAAGGCTCGTTCTGATCCATAAATTTTTGTCAGTAAATCTTGATTATCTGCATAAAATTCTTTAACATCATCTGGTATATTAGACCAATTGACAATTTTTTCTTGTGAATCACTAAGTACTTCTAAAAACTCTTTGTTATCAGCTTTAATTTCTTTATCATGTAACTTGTAATCTTCCCAAAGTCCAAGATTAAGCATATTTTCAGCCATTTTTTCAGGGGTATTAGAATACAGAATGGCCTTCTTCTCTTCAAAATTAAGTTTGTCCCATTTTCCGTTGGCTTGTAATGCCTGAGTTACAGTCTTCTTGGCATTTGTATCTAAAAGTGCTTGTTGTTCCTTAAACGTCATGCTGTCCCATTTTCCGTTAGCAATTGCTGCTTCGGCAATCATTAATTTAGCATTACTTTTTAGGTCGGCATGTTTGGAAGCATATAGGAGTTGGTTCCATTCTTTTTCAGAATTCGCAGCTTCGTTAACTGCTTCTTGCGCATTGGTTTTGACTTCGCTTGTTTTTGGATCAAGAACAAGATTATTCCACATTTTCCCATATTCACTTGCTTCATTACCAACATATTTAAGTTGTTCAGCGTTCTTCTTAGCATTTTCAGCAACTTTATTTGTTGTTTTGGTAACATTCTCCAATAACTTCTCGTTATCTTCAATAAGGTATTGTGAAGCATTTCCGCTCTCTATTATTACTTGTCCAGAAGCCAAATGAATTTTATCTTTTAGCTCAGGAAATTTCTCAACAATGGCCGCCATTTGGTTATCAAAACCTTCTGTCGTAGTCTCGTTTATTTTATCCCACTCTTCAAGATACTTCTGAGCAAATTCGCCATCAAGGTTATATCCCCAATCTTTCAACCACTTTTCTTGCTCTTTCCTCATTTTTGCATAATGAGTCTGCGAAGCATTTCTTTGTTCCACCAGTGACTGTATCCATTTTTCTGCTTCTTCTTCTGTAGCATTCGCTACATCTCCAGTCATAGCTTTCAATATGGATCGTCTTTGTTCTGCTGAAACATCTAGCGTATTTACATAAGCTTCTGCAGTATTCTTTGATAAATCACTAATCATTTGAGCTTCAGAAACACTCAATTGACGATTTTCGTTTGCAGCCCTTTGTCTAATCTCTTGAATTTGCTTATTATTCGATTGGATTTCTTCCACAGCAGACTGATTTAGTTTTTTCTCATTCTCAATGATTTCTTTCATTGAGTCTGTAGCGGTTCCTGGTAACTGCTTTAATAATTGATTCAATCCATCTACTTTTTTATTTAAAGACTTTTCAAGAGACTGACCCGCTGCTTCAAAATTTTCTGCCATTTTAGAAGCATCTGATTGATTAAATCCATCTTTTAATAAGCCAAACTGACCATTTGCAGCTTTGGTTTTGTCTTGCACCCCGTTTAAGGTTTTGTCAACTTCTCGTCCGACATCAGTTCCCCATTGCTTAACACGTTGGGAACTATTCCAAGCTTCTTCTCCCCAGAGTTTCCACACTGCTACACCTGCTCCAATCGCTGCAGTTGCACCTAACACCCAAGGATTCAATAAACTAAACCCTTTAGTCAATGAACCAATTTGTGTTGTGGTTCCTCCGATTTTAGCAGTCAATCCTCCTAATGCCGAACCAGAAGAAGCAATGCCTTTTCCGAATCCAACAGAAACAGAACTACCCTCTGCAAAAGCTTTTGTAACATCTTCAATCGCTCTTTTTTTAGACATAGCGGCCATTGTCTCAACAAAGCCCTTGCCTAAAAATCCTACACCCTTCGTTAAAGTACCTGTTAACTTAATAGCAGGCCCCATTGCAGCAGTTAATGCAATCATTTTAACAATTGTTTGCTGTGTTTTAGGATCAGCATTTGAGAAAGATTCCGCTAAATTCGTTACGGTTTTGATCATTGGTTTAGTCGCTTGCAACGCATCTCTCAATGCTTTTACTAAAGGACCACCAAACGTGATTCCTACGTCCACTGCTTCATTTTTAAGCATCTTTAATTGAGATTCAGTAGTTTCATATCGCTTGTTAGCTTCCTCTGTTAAAGCGGTGTTTTCTCCCCATGCTTTAGTTCCACGATCTACAGCACTTTTAAATACATCACTGGCACCAGCTGCACGTAACAAACTGTCACGAAGACGAACTTCGGTAATCCCCATATCATCTAAAACAGCAATTGCAGATTGTCCGTGTTCTTTCGTTTTTCCTAGCCCTTCAATAAATTTGATAATAGCACCTGAAGCATCCTCTTTGAAAGCTTTAGAAAATTGTTCTGCAGACATTCCAGCTACTTCTGCAAAATCATTTAATTTTCCTGATGCATCGGTGGCTTCTTTATGCATTGTTTTTAATTCTTTGCTAGTTAACCCCATTGCACCAGCAGTGTTTTTTAACTCTTTACCGCCATTTCTAACAGCGCTAGAAACCTGTTCCATAGATACACCAGTTTGTTGGCTTAAACTCTCTAACCCTGCAAATGCATTGGCTCCATTTTCTACAGCCAATTGCATTTCAACCATCACTTTAGAAAATGCAGAACCGCCTGCTTCTGCCTCAATACCAACCGAACTCAATGCAGCCGCAAATCCCATGATTTGAGCTTCACTCATTCCCACTTGGTGACCAGCACCAGCAAGGCGTAATCCCATTGCGGTTATTTCTGACTCGGTTGTCGCAAAGTTATTACCTAAATCAACAATCACAGAACCTAACTTGTCAAATTCCGTTTGTGGCATTCCTGTAATGTTGGCCAATCGAGCTAAAGCAGTTGCTGCTTCTTCTGCGCTCATGTTCGTTGACTCGCCTAAGTCAATCATTGTCTTGGTGAAGCCAACTACATTTTTAGTTTTGATCCCTAACTGCCCTGCTGCTTCTGCAACGTTTGCAATTTCCGTGTGACTTGAAGGTAATTCTTTGGCTAGTCCACGAAGACCATTTTCTAAATCTTTGTATGAGTAAACAACCTTACCTGTTGAGTCTACAACTTCATCATTGGTCTTTTTAACCCCTGCGAAGTCTGATTCCCATTTCACAGCGGCCGTTGTTACTGCTGCAGCTCCTGCGAGAATTGGCAAAGTTATACCTTTTGTTAAGGCTCCGCCCACTTTTTCCATTTTTTGCCCACTAGAAATCATTTTTTCGCTGGCATTATAAATGGCGCCAGTGGCACCAGTGGTTTTGACTTGCATTTCTGCCATTTGACCAGCTGTTTGAATTAATTGAGATCGATAATTTGCTAGTTTTCCATTGGCATCTTGCAATTGAGTTGCTAGCCTTTTGGTGGATTCTGTCGCTTTTCCATCTACAAATGACTCGTCATAAGCTTTTTTCAATGCAGCAACTTGTTTCTCTTGGGCTCCAATGATTTTAGTTAATCCATCAAAACGTGTGCCAAGCTTGCCCATTTGATTGCCCGCCATATCAGCGATTTTTGCATTGGCTTGCATTTCTTTGGCTAAATAGCGAACTTCTTTTTTAGCATTTGCTGCACCACGACCAAAATCAGAACTATCCAAGCCCAACTTAATGACCATATTTCCTAACGGCGTTCCACCACTCATTTAGTTACCTCCTTCCCTTTATGCACCACCACGCTTGACTAATTCGCTTAATGGTCGCACCTCTTGTTTTTTCTTTTTAGTTTTCTTTTTCTTCGGTGCTTTTAATAAGATTTCATCAATATCCAAGCAGTCAGTATTCATGAAATCCCGAATTGTCCACCCAAGTTCTGTAACTGAATCACGGACAAAACCAACCTGCAGGTCATAAAATTCAGACCAGCTTAGATTTCCTCCGCCTTTTCCTTTTTTGACGCTTCCACATCTGTCTTAGATAGGCCAAGAACTCGATAGCTGATAATTTCCCATATTTTATCAATGTCTAAAGCATCCATACCGTTAAGAATTGCTTCTTTAGTAAGTTCTTTTTCATCGAATAAATCGGCGACGAATTGAATTTGCATTTCTAAATACTCGTCAGCTGTTGGTTCTAATCCTTCGCTTGTTTTTTCTTCTCTAAGTGAATTTTCTTTTTTTATATAGTCTGTACGCTTAGAAAACGGCACAAAGTCCTGTGTAAAAGTTTTTTCTTCGCCATCAATGCGTAAAGTTAGTTCAATTTTGCGTTCCATTTTTTAACCTCCAAAAAAAGAACGGCTAACTAAAGCCGTCCTTAATCAATAATTTTTATTCTGCTGCTGATACTGTCAAAGTACATTCTGCTGTAAAATTACCGTCTTCAGTTGTACCAACAAGTTTTGTAACACCTTCCGATACGGCTGTTACTTTTCCTTGCACTGGCGTTACCGTTCCAATCGCTGCATCTTCAGAATTGAATCTATACGCTTTGTTTGTTGCGTTTTCTGGCATGATTGTAGGTGTTAACGTTGCTGTTTCACCAACTTTTAAAGCTAATTCAGTCTTATCCAAGGTAATTCCAGTAACTGCGATAGGTAGTGTTTTAAATGCTGGTACATCAACATGATCAGATTCTTTTTCTACACCGTCAACGGTGGCAACACCTGTGACAGTAAAGTCACCTGCTAAAACATCCGCATTTGCGGCAATTCCTGTAATAGCTAAAGGCGAAACACTTTCTGCAACAGGATTAGTTTCACCTTTTTTATAAAGTCTAAATTTTTCTGGTGGAATAAACGACATTTCTTGTCCTCCTAACTTAATTCAATATTGGCCCCATCTGTGGTGGGAGTAACAGCTCCCACTGTGGGGCTTGCTACTTTTCCGGCGCTGGTGTTTCTTCACCAAATAATTCTTTTTCTAATTCTGCTAATGCTTCAGCATCATCTGCAAAACCGACAGTAACTTTTTTACCGTTAATTTGGCGAGAAACAGCAGAATAAACGTATTCGCCTGGCTCTGGTGTAAAGTCATCATCATTTAAGGTTTCACCTTTGACACCATCTGACGAGAATGTACCTGCATACATACCAAAACCAATTTTTTCGCCATATAAATCCTCTGATTCAATCAATACGGCGTAATAAGGGGGCTCTGTATCTTCACCAATATGGTAGACTTTACTTGTTTCGCTTGCTTTTGTATGTCCTAAAATTTCGTGGTCAATCACCGCTGGAATGTCTAAGATACCTAGGTTCGCCGCAATATCTCCGTGGCCTTTACGAGCTACATAATAAGCAATGTTTGATCCGAAAACCTTTGACGGCTCTTTAGTCAACCCAGTGATTTCAAAACTTGCTGCGGCTCCTTGTTTTGGCTTTCCCTCAATAACATATTTTTTGTCAGCAATTGGGTTTAATTCGTTGTCCAGTTTTTTAATTGTAATTTTGCTAAATCCATAAGTTTGCATATATATTTTCCTCCTAAAAAATAGACACCAACTTAATAGTCGGTGTCGTGAATTTGTGTATTTTTTCTGTAACGTCTTGCATCCACAAAACGTTTTGTTTCGTTAAAGTACTGATCTAAGCCACCATCAAGACGGCCAAATCCAATTTGTTTCATTGTTTCTTCAACTGCTTTAGAAATTTGCTTGGTTGTCATTCTATCCATGCTTTCAACGTTAATTTGATAATTAAACCGAATTGATAAAGCTTTGTTGTTGGCAAAATAAGCGTTAGTTTGTGGACCAAGAAAGTTATCAATGACAATGAAAGGTTTGGTAGTATCCAAAGTTTCTGGTACTTCGTAAAATTTAATGCGATATTCAGTTTTACCATTGTCATTAATAAAACTAGTTTTTTCTCGAATCAGAGGATTATCAATTAATCGATTGTAAACTTCCATCATCATGTCTTTCATTTAGCTAATTCCTCCATATTCGACTTCATCTCTCCAAATGCTTTCGCTTGAATTTCATCAGCTGCAGCCTGTAGTTTTCCCATTCCACGAGGTCGCACATAAGTACCATAGCGTGTATAGCCGAACTCATTTAAATGGACGATAGGCGCACGTTCCTTTGAAGCCCAGCCAGTCTCAACTCGTTTTGGATTATTTTTCACACCGCTACTTATAACTAAGTCGTGTGTTTTTCCTGAATCGATATAACTAGCCATATATTTTTTAACAGTCTGCTTGTTTCTTTCGCCTTGTTTTTTTAAAGCTTTGTTTGAAATTCTATTTACTCGTGCTTGACCTAGTTTATCTTCCATATTTTTGAGAATTTCTTCTAACCCTGTCACTTCGCTCATGACGTTATCCCTAGAACAATCTTGATAAAACGGTTATCTTCAAAATCTGGTGAAACATCTACGATTTCCCATTCTTTGCCCACTGGTAAAGCTCTATAGTCGTCAATAACAACTTTATGTTTGTTGCTAGGGATATAGTCTTGGTGTGGATCCCGGATTTTAATTGTCAGCCCCTCTTTAGTTCCTTTTGCGTTCAATATTTCCATGTCTTTCATTGATGGATTGTAAGCTAAAGAAAAGCATTCATATAGCTTTTCGTTTTTTTCTTCTCCTGGCTCTGGTCCATCATTTGGAACAAATCCCCAAAATTCTACACGTGTTTTCAAACTACCACTATTAATTTTAGGCTTTTTATAATTAGGGTGTATCATCGTTGAACACCTCCGCATATTTTAAAGACTGCGCTAATATATCTGGCTGAAAATTTGTTTCGAAAAACTCTAATGAATCGTTATAGGCATATCGGCTGCGCTCAAATACAAGTTCTATGAAGGTTAAATCACTTTCTGGTTTAACTGGATTGATCAAAGAATCAAGGCGCAAAAAAGAAGCGGCTAAAATTTCCGTTAACGATTCATCTTCCGACGTTCCAAAAATTTTCATCCGCTTCTTAAATTTTTCTAGGTTCAGATTGGCTAACTCTAATGCTTGTTCATTAGTCATTGAATCCCTCCCCTGTTATTTCAGATTTACAACAGCCCCGTCTGTTGTTGGCGTGACTTTTTCAATCACGGGGATTGCTACTTCCCCGTCTCTGGGTCTCCATTAATTGATAATGTCCATACAGCTGCAACTTTGTTGTCTTGTGCTTTACCAAACGCAAATTGTTTTGCAGTGAATAAACGACAATCTTCTAAAGCTAATGTTTGATCGTATTCTTTGATCACTAATGCTCCTGCAGCAAATGCATCGTAACGACCACTAACAAAAGTGGTAACTTTTCCAGATTTTTGGAAATCAGATTCCACAATCCGCAATCCAAAAGGTAATTTCGTAACCCAGTCCCCCATTGCATTACGAGAAGTAAACTCTGTTTCAATATCCAAAGCTTCATCCGGGCTCGCAACAATAACTACTTTCCCAGCGACAGAAATACGTTTGCCATTTTCTTTAACAGAATGGTATTTACGCATTTCTTTTAATTCTTTAATCGCTGTTTTTTCATCGGCAAAAGTTAAAGTTCCTGCTGCTTCTTTCTCTGGATAAGTAGTCACACCGTTTGAAGTAGCTCCCTTTGCTAAGTCACGAGTTAAACCAATAGGCTTATCGTTTCCATCGCCATTTAGGAAAGCATCTTCGAAGCCAACAGCAAATGCCTCTTTAATTTGAGTAGTTACATAACGTTTAATCCAAACAGGACCATATTCTAATAGATCGTTTGGTAATACTACAAATGCTGTTGCTTTGCTTTGTTTTGCATCGTCTTCGCTGAAGGTTGCATCTAACTGACCTTTAATTTCGCCGAAAATTTTACCCCAAACAATGGCACCTTTTGGATCAGATTTTAAGATTTTCAAGCGTAAACCTGTGTACTTTAAGCCTAATTCTTTTAATAATGGACGTTCTCTTGTTAAATCATTAAAAATTTCATCCACTGTTGTTTCAGGAAGTGGTTCTTCATCTTTCCAGCCTGTTTCAGTGACTGCGTTAAAGAATTTAACTTCTTGAGGTGTAATATCTTTATCCATTTTTGAAGCATTGATAAATTCTTCTGCTTCCATACGAGCTTCTTTTTTTGCTTCTGCTACCATGTCTTCTGCTAAAGCATTCATAGATGCTTCGTATAATTCATTTTGTTTTTCCTGTGGATCGCCATTTTTTACAGATTCAATAAAAGCTTTACGCTTTTCTTGATAATTGACCATTCCTTTTAAATTGATTGTCATATTTAAATTCCTCCTAAAAATGTGTATTAAAATAAGAACCTAGCAAACGGCGATTCGTTCGTGGGTTCTTTGGGTTCGATAGTTTGTTCAATTGTAATTTCGTTTTGCTTCACTTCTACGATTGCTTCAGCAATCATTTCTTTTAATTCTTTTTTATTGACCATTACTACTGGTTCGTTCTGCTGATTTTTTAGTTTTTTCACTTCATTGATAATGTCTTTTGAAATAAGACCACTTCCACCATCAGCAACCAATAATGGGCGTTCGGTATTTTCGAACATGATTTCATCCACAAAACCATTTTCAACAGCTTCTTCTGCGGTTAGCCATGTTTCTTTATCCATTAACGCTAAAATTTCTTCTTTGGCTTTACCTGTTTTTGAAGCATATGCATTAGCTAAAGAATTATTGGCTTTCTGTAAAATTTCACTTGCTTTGTCCATTGTGTGATAATCACCGCCAACCCCCATCGAGACATTGTGAATCATAATTTGACCAACTGGGCTAATGGCAACTGTGTTACCAGCCATCGCAATTATACTTGCAGCACTTCCAGCCATTACAATGTTTACTTTCACATGACCCTCATAAGAACGCAGAGCTGTGTATATTTCATTTCCCATATCCACAAGTCCACCATATGAATTGATAGTCACTTCAACATCTTCATTATTTGCAGGTAACAAATCTAAAACATCGTTCGGGGATGTTGCTTCCATGTCAAACAACTCATAGAACCATTTATCATCATTAGAAATGATTGGCCCATTAACTTTGATTTTCACTGTCATCTTCATCTTCACCCCCTTTCAATTTTTCATAGTTTTTAGTAATATGATGCTCGTTCATAAATGCTTCCTCTGATTCTTCATACTCAAAATCAATTAACACTTGGTTAGGCGTGAATACTCCAGAAGCAATTAATTTATCAATTTGTACAGCTTGTTCATACGGATCACGTTTAAGAACATTCATGATTACCACTCGTACACCTTGTTGGTACTCATATTTTTCCAAAACTTTATTATTAAGTTCTGATTGTAGTTTGTCCTTCAATTGAGTAATACAAAGTTTTTGATAGGCTTTTAGATTAAATTCTAGATCGGCCATTTCTCCATGTACTAATGCAGAAGGAACACCAATGGCACGACAAACATCATTGATTAATGACTTTTTCATTTGGTCCAATTCTTCCAAAGATTGATTAGACGAGCCCGTTTTATTTGTGTACTCTTCGTATTTAAAACCTTTCAGTTGTGGAACTATTGCTACTGAGTTATTTCTAAAAGATTTGTATATCTTATTAACGAATGCTTGTATTTTTTCTTGATCGGTTCTTCCATTTACGTCCTTTTTATCTCCATAACTACCTGTTTGATCAATAGATACACCTGCTCGAATTTGGTTATTTCGCATAGAAACTTCTAAGATACGGCCAAAAAGCTCACCATAATCATTGAATAGACCATCGGTGAACTTATCTAATTTTTCATTGTTATATTGAAGGTAAATAACCTCAGACATTTTAAAGTTTCTCTGATAGATGTAGTTTTTTATAGTTACTTCCGAAAACGTATCTTCGTATAGTGCATATTCATTTCTATAAAAATCATCTGCAATCAATAACTGATTATCATCGGAAACAACTACTAACACTTCGTTATTTTTTAAAAGTGTATAAAAGAATTTTTGCCAAAAATCATTCGCTGACATGTCTTTATTTGGGCGTACGTTTAGTAGATAGTCCCATTCTTCTTTCGTGGCACCTCTTATTTGTACTTGCGTTGTTGACATGGTCCTAGCGACAAAATTTAAAACAGAATCTAAAGCCCAGCGCTTTAAGTATGCTCTAGTAGATACGTCGTTTATAAACTCAAAATCCAACATTTCTTGAATAGCTTTGTTTTTAGCTGACGTACCTTTTAATAAGTCAAATAAACTCACTCATTCACCCCCTTTCCAAAAAATGGTAAAACTTAAATATTTGAAAAACTATACTTAAAATATTTATCAAAATTACGTTCGATTTTTTCTTCTGCTGATTGAATGACTTTCGTGTCCTCTTTTCTTAAAACATAAATTTTGAAATATACACTTGCCTCTAATAAGTAATAACGTAGCCTTTTCTTGACGTTTATTTCAATTACTTGATTTTCCATTCAATTCTCCACCTCTATTTTATTTTCCCTAAAAAATGACGACCCGATTTATTTTCTTTTTTTGCTGGCACATCCCATTTATAGCCGTTATGAGTAACGAATGTCTTTTTGAAATATGCAATATTGTTTCCATAAGCTGATTTCGTTGCCCTAACAATATTTAGGTATTGTGGTTTATACATAACTATCACTCCTTAAAAGTCTAATTCTTCTAATATATCGAATGCATCTTCAAAATTATAATCTGTGAGTTCATCTGCTAAATACATACCGCATACAAATGCTTTAAATCCATCTGTTTTCCTTCTAACTTCTTCTTTTTTTAAGTACGTCTTATTTCCATCATTGTTTGTCTTTACTAATACATTATTCGTGTACCACCGCATTAACGGATTTTCTCCAAAAATGATGTGTCTATTAGCAAACGCCGTTTCTATTCTCGGTGCAAGCAAACTATCGACTGCTCTAGGATTTTTTATCACAACCACTTCAAATCCCGCAGCTATTAGTAACGGTCTCAATACATCCATTCTGAAATTATCGGCAACAATTTTTGTAACTCCGTATTTATATCGTTGTTCAACAAACCAATCGACCACTGTTTGTGGCTCAATTGTAGCTCCATCAACTACAGATAATAATCCTCTGTTTTCCCATTCTTTTATCGGTGCGAATCGCTCTTTTGTTTGTTCTGATGCTTTCCTAGAGTATCCGTAATATATGTCTGCAAATTGCTTTCTAACAAATGAATGTGTTTTAAAAACATAGTCATCCTTATCTTTAAATAAAAGACCACATGCGGCAAAATCTCGCAAGCTAGCAAAGTCCAAACATCCAATTGCTTGTCTACCTTCTAAATTTGGTAAAGGACGATTGGTGTCCATTATTTCTTCGTAACTAGCCACTGATCTTTCTAAATCTGTAACTGGTAAATTCATTCTTTTAGTCATAAACTCTTCTCTATTTGACGGATCGTCCTCTAAGTCTTCATATTCTTCAAAAATAGTTTCTAAAAGGCTCTCGGCATACTCTGATAAAGGTTGATGAAACATCGGATTTGCTAATTCCCAGTTTTCTGATTCTGTCACTTGGTCTTCTGAATCTAATTTGCAAATAAAAGGGAAAATAGCATTAGGTCGACTAGAACCGTTTAACACTCTTTTGGCTTTTTCTTTAAGAGAATCTAAAAATCCCTCTCGAACATATCCATCTGTTCCTACATAAAATTCTCTAGGATTCGGCTTTTTTCCTAATCCAGAAATATGCACTTTTACATCTTTGTTCGAAGGGTATTGGTGAATTTCGTCGAAAGCCACCGCTCCATCTCTTAAACCATCTTTAGTATCGCCATTCGACGTTCTAAATCTTATATAGCTACCAGTTTTTTTAGAGGTTATAACTGTTTTCCCATACTCGAAAGCTTTTTGAAGTGTTTTATTTCGTTTGATTGTATTGTAAATTTCTTCGAAAGAAGTTTTTGCTTGATCTTCTGAATTCGCAACAATCGAAATATTGTAATCTAGAATTCCATGTAATTCAGTTTGTAAAAAATTAAGAACGACAGAAAGAAGACCATTTTTACCGCCACCACGGCCGAACATCCATAGAAATTTACGATAAAAATTTCTGTTATTCTTTTTAAAATACAAAAAGACGAAAGCAATCAAAAATTTTTGAAATGGCTGTAATTCAAAAAACCATTTTTCACCATAATTGATGCAATCGTCTATCATTTTGTCATTAAAATATATATCATCTCTTGAAAGTATATCTCTTTCTAGATACTCTATTAGTTCAATTCTTTCTTTATTAAGTTTTATTTCACCTTTTTTATATTGTTGTATATAGTAATCGACATGTTTTTGCTTAATCATACTAAGTCACTCTCGCTATAATTATCATCGTCAACGCTAGTCACTATTTTTGTTGATTCATCTAAATTAAGGTCTTTTCCCAAAGCAATCAATGCACGTGAAATTTTAACTTTTTCGGCGATTGCTGGATTGATTTTTAAGTATTTCTGCGCTCCGTTTTCAAACTCTACAATCGTTCCATACTTAGAAATAGACGAATTCATTTTTTTATAAAGCTTTACTAAATCAAGGTATCTCTCGACTTTTTCAACTTCTAGTTGATCGTTTTCGTCAATTTGACTCATCAACTGTTTTTTCAAATCTGCCATTTTCAATAGCAATCACCCCCCTATAAAAAAATTTAACGTATATTTTTAGAC
>NZ_JBQKFQ010000017.1:0-33653 GCF_052119225.1 Paraeggerthella sp. LCP19S3_G8 | reverse complement strand
CGAGACACCAAGCCCCCGTCTGATCAACCTGTCCAGTCTCAAACCAAGCCTTGGCCCAGAGATACCAGTTTTGAGCGGATTCTGACAAAGCCAACTCTTTGATAGCACCAAATTGTCTGCCGTTTGCGCTGTTTGTAAAACTGCCTGGTAATATTCCTAGACGGCCTCCGAATTGCGTATCGGCCGTCATAGTTGTTACTGATTTTTTGGTTTGGTTTTCGTAAAAAACCGTACCATTGGTCCAGTTGGCGAAGTTGCCAGCTTTATTACTGGACAGCTGGACGCTTTTTTCAGCGATGACACCATCAACTTCTTCAACTTTCCCAAATTGGGAAGCTCCATATTCAGTTACGATGCCAAGGAAGCCAGATTCCTTGGCCAATTCCACCTCATAGTTAACATGTACAGCTTTACTGCCATCATTGACGATGGTTGCTTCCATGATACCTTGAGCATTTTTGGCAAAATTAAATATTCTGCCGTGTTTTGCATTTGAGATTCCGTCAAAAATCTCAAACTCAAAGGTGATATCAGCATTGCGGACGAAGCTTGTTGGCGTGCTCATTTTACTAAAGCGGGCACGATACACTCTGTCTGGCTGTTCTTCCAGTTCAAGCACCAATTCCTTGTCCGTAAAGATTCGGTTCAAGCGGTCAATGGTCGCAAAGACATTTTCTGGGATGACCGCTTCAACCTGGATTATTTTACTTCCTCGATGCTGGTGCAGAAAAGTCCTTCCGCTTACTGCGTTATCATCGGATTGGTTCTCGATATCTGCAACCGGCTGAACAATTACCTTTGAGATTTTGACGATATCATTTAGAGCGATACCATCGCATTTTAATTTCTTAAAAAACATCAAGTCCCCCTTCTAAAGATTAAATCGACATTGTCTTCAAAGGCAAATTTGTCACGTAGCTTTTTCCAAATATGGCCAATCAACTTGTCGCTATCGATATACACGCTTCCATCCTTGTCGTAGATGGCTTTCAGTACACTTAGGATTTCAAACAGGACTGCCATAACTTCTCCATTGCTAAATTCACTAGCATCAAGAATTCCGCGACCAATTCCTCCAAGAGTTTTATCATTCAACGGCAATACAGCTTCTGGGCCAGCCTCTCCACCAATCATGGCATTATTGCCATTCATGCCAAACATTGTTGGACCGTTCATGATACCGCCTTTGGCATACCATTGAACACCAATTTTAGGCAATCCCCCTTTTAACCAATCTAAGGGATTTACGGAACCACTAATACTAAAGTGTGGGATGGGGATATGAGGCCATCTAAATTTAAAGTTAAATAATCCTCGAATAGCATTGATTGCATTCGAAACAATATTCTTTGCACCGTTGATTGCATTTGAAATAGTGTTCTTGATACCGTTCCAGACATTAGAAACAGTGCTAGAAATTCCATTCATGACACGGGAAATTGTATTCGAGATACTCCTAAATACACTTGAAGCTGTATTAACAATACTGCTCCATAACCCAGATAGAAAGGAAGAAATGCCATTCCAAACTGCCATGACTGTACTAGAAATAGCGTTCCAAATACCAGAATAGAAAGCTACAAGGAAATTAAAACATCCTTGTGCTAAAGAAAGTATTCCGTTCCAAAGTCCGCTTAAAAAACCTAAAATAGTGTTCCAGACACTTTGAGCAGTCGAAGATATATCACTCCATAGACCGCTAAAGAACGACGCTAAGGCTGTCCAGACAGCTTGAGCGGTTGTTGCGATTGTGTTCCAAGCACTGCCTAAGAAATCCATAAATCCTTGCCAGATTTGTTTGCCCGTTTCGGTCTGAGTGAAGAACCAAACCAAACCGGCAACAAGTGCTGTGATTGCAATGATGACAATCATGATAGGGTTGGCAGACATTACAGCGTTGAATGCTGCTTGTATAGCTGTGCCGGCTTGGATGATCCCATTTTTTATAATTTCGTAGGCAACCATGGCTTTTGTAATAGCTAAGTATGCTGTTACGGCTGAGGTTATAGCAACGATAGCAGTCGTCAAAACATCAACTGCAGGACCACCTTTTTGGAACCAGGAAACAGCATTTTCGACTGTTTCAACCGTTCCTTTTACAACTTCTAGAACAGCTTCGAAAGCAGTTGACAGACCGTCAAATGACCCAGGAGGGACAGAAAATACTTTTTCAAGGAAACTTTGAAAGGCACTGATAACTTGTGGCAATACTTGATTAAAAAGTACATCGAATAACCCAGGTAATGTCTCGCTTAGTGCAACAAGTAACTTAGTTGCACCTTCTACCAAACCAGGCAAGAGAGCACCAACTATTTCTGGGAGGTAGCCAGCTAATGTTTGGATGACTTGAGCGAGGCCCTCAATAAGTCGAGGCAAAGCCTGGACTAACCGTGGAACGATATTTCCAAGAGCAATACCGATGGAATCAGTAAGCCCTCCTACTAACTCGCCAAAATCTTGGTCAGGGTCTGCCATACCTGTTAGGAAATTCTCCCATGCAGCTTTCATCATGCCGATCGATCCAGAGATTGTGGACGCTGCTTCCTTGGACGTTGTCCCGGCAATCCCCATATTCTCTTGCATGACGTGGATAGCTTCGGTTATATCCGCAAAAGAGTCAATATTGTACTTAACACCACTTAGTTTTTCAGCTTCGTCAAGTAACCGTTGCATTTCCTCTTTTGTTCCCAGTTTATACCCCCACTTTCGTGGTATTTAAAAAGGACTTGCATTTCTGCAAATCCTCAGGGCTTAGACTATATCTTTATCAAAATCTTTTTCAAAATACCATTCATAACCTTTGTGTGTTTTTAATTTTTTGTGGCAACATTTAGAAATGCTTGTCACGTCGAACCCATCATTTTTTGCTAATATTTTCGCCTCGTAAAGTTTTGTTTTTCCTGTTTTTCGTTCATATCGTATGACAGGTTTAGCTGTTTTGCTGTTTTCTGCAAACTTTCCAAAACTTGGATGTTTTTCGCCTTTTGGCATATTATTTCTTAATCCATTAATTTTAGCATGATATAAATTTTCTTTTGATGTTGCCCATTCAAGGTTGTTGATATTGTTATTTTGTTTGTTGCAATCAATATGGTTAACTTGTTTTTTATTTTCGGGATTATCTATAAAATTAATAGCTACAAGCCTGTGGATAGAAAAATATTTCCGTTTGTTGTGTTTCCTTAATCCAACTTGTAAATATCCGTTATATTTAAGTGTAGTTTTTATTGGTTGCCCAATCCTCTCGTGCACTCCGTCATGTCTTGTGACACTTCTAACGTTTCCGTTGTCAGATATTTGATAATATCCCTCAAACCCTTTAATATCTTTCCAGTTTTCCATATCTCCACCTCTTTTTTGTATATTTATATTATATCACAATGTACGGTGGTTTGCAACTTTGATTTTGATAGTAGGCGTTTCGAATGTCGTATTAATAGACACCCTACGAGCAAAGCTCTAGTCGTTGAACCTTCCTGTATTTTTACAGGCTTGGCATAGGATTGTCATAGCTTTCGCCTTAGATGTTCCCTATTAGCACATACTTATTTTTTGTTAGTGTATGCACACCCATTAATAAAATGGTTAACCTACTTTTAATACGGCAATATTGTTTACCGTAGCCAAGCTTGAGGTTGTCCAGCATGGTGTAGTTTTGTTTAGAAAAGCCGTTATATGCATTTTGGATAGCTTCCATTGAAGTGCCCATTTTGTTTGCATTATCAGACATATCAACGATTGTCTGGTCGGCTAATTTGGCAGCCTTTTGGGTATCTCCACCGACCGATTGAATCAGTGATGCAGAAAATGATGTTGCTGTTTCCATGTACTGGTTAGCAGATAATCCAGCAGTCTTATATGCATTTTTAGCATTATTCATGACCTCGGACTGAGCGCTATTCAACTGGTCAAATTTTCCTCTAGCTTCTTCAACGCTCTGTCCGATAGATGCCGCATATTCTTCTAGAGACTTCCCCCCTGCTCCAAATAGTGTCTCGACACCACCGACCAACTGTTCGTACTCAGCGTAATGCTTAACAGCTACACCAGTCAAGGTAGACAGTGCAGTAACACCGATGGCAAGCCCAGTGGCCATGACTTTACCAGCTTTTACAGCCACTTGACCTATTTTCCCAAAGATATCAGAGAGCTTCCCATGAGCACCTTCAGCTTTTCCTGTTGTTTCATCAATGGCCCTATTGGCTTCTTTGTTATTGATGCCAATCTTGCCAAACATTTCAAAAACGTTCATATGTTACTCTCCTTTCTTTTGTATTTTCAAAATCGATTCTGCCAAAGCGATAGCTTCTTTATCTTGATCTACAGATTGTTGCTTCTTGCTTTGTTTATCGATATAACTTTTCTTAGAATGCTTCTTAATAAAGTCGGATAAAGTCATGTCAAAGTCTTTTGACTTCCATATGTCTGTCAATTCTTCTTTATCCTGTTCATCAAGCAAGTACATAAAAAAGTCCAAAGACTCGCTTAGAGTTTGTGTCTCTAGCAAAGTCTTTGGATTTCCATATCGTTTAAAAAGTATATCTATGAGCTTATTTGTATCTAAGCCAATAGCGAAGCAATAGATTGGAAAAAATCCTTCAGCTCTGCCTTCTTTCCAAATTCCATCAATAACTTGGTATAGTCGAACATGTTGAGCGTTTCGATTTGCTTTTGACTTGTCCCTGTCAATTCAGCCAAGAAACGATTGATATCTTCCTTGGCATCTCCTACGTGCTTCAAGACAGCAAATCCAAGGTCTGTCACAACGACCATCCCACGCTTCTGGATAGCCAAGCTCGCTTGTTCCTGCTCTTTTTTTGTTGGTTTCTTGTTCTTGTGGTCGGATAGTTCTACCACCTTTTGATTTGTGCCATACTGGCGCTCAATGAGCGCCACGACCTCTTCTTTGATATCTAATTTGCCAATGATAGACAACATCGTAAAGATGTCGCCCCCATTCAACTCACGCATTTTTAGTGTTTCAGCCATTTATGTCTCCTTTTAAACGATTTTCGGGAAGTAGATTCGGCACGGTAAACTCAAATCGTCAACTTGGCCTTCAGCAGCATGTGCCTCAAATGTCATTGAGATAACAGCTTCTTCGTTGTCTTTTGTATCAAAGTCAAGTCCTGACGTGCAAAGAGCGTTATCAATGATAACAATAATAGGGTCATTAGTCCCTGACATAGTACCTACGATACCGAGATTTTCGATATAATCGCCATTTTCAAGTTTTGATTTTCCTGAAACGATCTTGTACCCTGTTGGTGCAGTAGTTCCATCTGCTTCAGTAACCTTACCGTTAATAGATAAACGGATATTTTCCGCTGTGATTTCTTTAACGTTGACTTCGATTTTAGCCGTCTGGCTCTCTAGCAGTTTTTGACCGACAGCTGGCACATATACTCCGTCAACTTCAACAGTACGGTAGTTTGTTTCGATTGTGACCTTGTTACCGCCTGACGTAGCTCCTAACAACTCACCTTCCCAAACTCCATTCCCGTCAGTGCCACCTGCCTTGTTCCAGGTTAGGTTTTTATAAACTGCACCCGCATTAATAAGATAATGCTTTGGCGTATTAGCTGTATAGCCTGTACGTTTTACTGGTGTTTTAACTCCCATTTAATTTCTCCAATCTAATTTAATATAAAAACGCAAATTCCGTCGTTGCAAATCGTCCAGGTTTGTTGGCACGGCCTGCATTGACTGGAATTGCGTTCGCATGTAGCAATCCTCTAGCATTGTGTCAAAATGCCTCAAGTGCATCTTAATGCTCTCAGATAATGTTTCGATTTCGACCTGGTCTAGGCCTTTGTTACAAAAAATATCCACATCCAGGTAACAACCATCTGCATGACGGTCAATACTGGTCAAGCTAGTCGAAAAGACCACATATGGATACTTGACAGTCTTAGCAGAGTTCTTGATGTAGTAGCTCTCACTGTGGACAGTTTTCAGCTCTTTTAAGATTGTTTTGATAACTTCTTTCATCTACCCTCCCAACTCTCTTAAACAGTCCGCCAAAATGTCTCTTATAGCTTTTTGGTTTTTCCTGAATGCTGGTCGTAGGTATGGTTGTGGTGACATTCCGTAAGTAAAATGTACCTCACCGTTTGGTGTTTTATATACCCAACCACCCTTACGACCGTTTCCTTTTTCAGCAAATTCACCAGTGCCATATTCGACATAGATTGCATACTCGCAATTAGTACCAATATAGGCAACCAGTTCGCTCTCGTTGACCTGGTACCCAATGCTGTCTCGTAAGCCTCCTTTATCGACAGGTGCTAAAAGCACAGCGTGACCCTCAACCAACAACGAAGCTTTGATAAGACCTCTAATCGCAGCACGTTCAAGTTCTCTTTTGGCTGCCTCTGAATTATCTACAAATTTCATCAGTGGACACCTTTAATATAGATTTCCAGATGATGGCCAATATTCACCGGATCATCAACATAGGTCACTTCATAGGTTTTTCCATTGACTTCGATTTTGTCTTCAATTTCAGCATTGACTGTCATATTCTTAGTCAAGATGACATGGGTACTGTCTGCAAGATAGGCTAACTTGTCATTGGATTCATTTCCATCAAGCATATCCATATAGCCAATAAATTCAGCTACTTTCTTATGCTCAAAGATTTCTTGTCCAAGTTCATTTTCGCCATTTGCTATATTTTTCAAAAGATAAAACGTTAACATCACGACCACCTCAACTTTCGATACTTGTCCAAGAAACCAAGCAAGCTGACTGGATAACCTTCCGAACTTTCAGCAGCCGTCACATCGTAGTAAGTCACTGACCAACGTGCCACGGTTTCGGATTTGATACCGGCCTTATCTCGCATTTTGGCGTCATAAGCAATCAACTTCTTGACACCTGTCAGCACGTCAGCAGGATAGCTCACTTTAGTTGCTATAGCCCCTGAATTGGTTTCTGTGATAAAATCCCCACGGATAGTAATTGCATCATCAGAGACACTCTCAACAACGTATAGACCATTGTTGTAGTCTGTTCCATTGATTTCTATTGTGTCGCCAGCTTTAAATATATCCAAACGTCCGCTATTAGCTTTGATTGTACTTCCAGATAATCGCAAACCACGAATGCGGAATTTAATCAACTGAAAATTGTTGTTTGTCAACTTTCGGACCATTGTTTCTAGCCCATCACACGTTTCCTGTGTCGCATCTGCATCAAGTTTTAATGCTTCTTCTAGACTAATAATCATACATACCTCCATTTAAAAAGGAGAGTAGCAGACTACTCCCCTAGTTTCGATGCTTCCAAAATTTCAAGCAATGTTTCCGTCTTTGCATTATTGGCATGCTCGATGCCTGCTTCGTCCAATTGAGCCTTTACTTCATCACGGGATAAATCTTCTGGTTCACTACCTTCAACGATTTCTTCGAATCCTGCTTCGATAAGCCGGTTAGCAACCAAATCGCTGTCTGTCTCTTTGATGACGTTCAAGCGTTTAAATTTACGCATGAGCTACCTCCTAAGCTACTGTATTGGCAAAGATTGATTTTTCTTTTGATTTCGGAATCCAGATATCATGATACTTGCGGTAGTCCATATCCCAAGCGTTTGCACGTTGGTTAGTCATTGGATCAAATACACGTACTACGTCTGTTTTAGATACTGCAATAGGTGCATTTTCGGCAACGATAAGCCAGTTAATAGCTTTTGCTAACGGATCAGCCACGAATCCACCTTTTTCTTGACCGCCAGTCTTGCCGTCATTAAATTTAAACGCAGTTTGAAGCAATGATTGTTGTGTTGGCACAATTTCATGACCGTCAATTTTTGTAACAACAGTTGCCACTTCGCCAGCCGGCACTGTGACCGTTGAAATACGTTTAGATGCTTTGTCATCAAGTCCAAGATTAGTCAACATGGTTTCGGACATGGTAATTTTAAGTTTTGCAGTATTTCCGACAATCTCTTTTACTGTTGCAATGTCTTTCAAAAGTTCTTTCAAGATGTTTGAGTCTGTGATTGCAGCAGTACGAGTTTGACCAACTGCAATAGCTTTAGCGGCAATAGCAGAATAGCGATAAGCGTCGATTTCAGGTACAACCAAAGTGCGTTGGAATTCGCCCATGACTGTTCCAGCAGTTGCTACAAAGTTTGTTTCATCCACATCCATAGCGTCCAATTGGAATTTACGACCACGGTCTTGTGTGAGCTTGTAAGTATCCCACGTAAGTGTCACAGCACCATCAACGTAACCAGATGAACGATCATAATCTGCAAGGCCGTCCATAACGATAGACGGCAATTTGACTTCGTTGCCACCGTTGTATTGTACCAATTTACTGTTTACTTCCATCCAACCTGTCGTCGATTCTTGCACAATTTGTTTGTCAAGGACTGGTTGGAAAATTTTTGAATATTCGAGTGTGTTTGCCATTTATTTTTTCTCCTTAAAAAGTTATTTTCCGAAGACAGCTGATTCAAAGTCAGCAGTCAGTGATTTTGATGGGTCAATTTTCCCACCTGGTGGAATATCCACCCCACCTAAAGTTTTAAAGCCGTTATCAGCTTGTTCAGGCTCCGTGGTTTTGAAGAATGTAGGGTGATTAGTCTGTAAGTCCTTGATTTTACTGTCAAGGTCCTTAATACTGCCATCTTCTGCTAATTCCACATCGCCAAGTTTGTACATGAGATAGTCTAAATCAGTCGCTTTAGCACTAGAAAGAGCATCCTTGATAGTCTGCTTCTTAGCTGTTTCTTTCATATCAGCTTCCAACTGTGACACTTTATCCTTGTATGCCTTGAGTTCATTCTGCAACTCTTCGTTGTCCTTATTTGATTTTTTCAACGTGTCAAGCGTGCTGTTAGCTGCTTTTAGCTTTTCGGCTTGCTCGTTGTAGACATCTTTAGGGACAGCGTGTTTCGGAAACTCTTCTTTAAATGCGTTCATGACCGCATCAATTTCCGTTTTTCCGTCTGCAGTATGTTTCTCAATAAGTTCTTTTAACCAATCCATTGTTGGTTTACCTCCATAGATTTTTTATGCTGGCTCTCCCAGCAGGGAGTGTCTGCGATATGCCACACAGACATGGCTTGCCTAGTTTTATGTCATGTGACAGGACAATATAAAAACCGCATCGAATTCGACACGGTTAAGTTATGTGATTAACGCAGTCTTTCCCGCTGTCAAGATGAGTGACCACCTCCTATTTGAAAAGTTGCGCTGATGCAGACCAACCTGCAATAGTGTCAAAAAAGAACACCCCACTTTTTTCTTGGTTTGTACTTTTGCCAAAGTAATCAAAAGCAATGTGCTTATCAGTCACATCCATATTGCTTACGTCTTGAAATAATAATGTTTCGCCATTCTTTAAAAAGATAATAACTTGTTTTTCCATTTTTTTCTCCTCTATTTTGTCAAATCTGTAAACTTATTATTTAGCCCTCGCCCACTCTCGATAATTCCTGTACTTGATAATCTTACCGGTCTCATTATCTCGCCTTGATGTCAATGTGTCATCGTCTTTAAGCCGTGAGATTGTCCGGCATCTACAGTTGACATCCTCGCTTGCAAAACCAAACATATGCGGTTGCTTCGTCCGTAGACCGTTAATCTCAAAATAACCGTCCTTATCAGCCTTTGCACCGTCCAGTTCTGCGTGATTGTGCCTTGTGCGACCGTCCAAAGTCGCTACCCAAACCTTGTCAAACTCAACACCTAGGTTTCTAGCTTCCAATTGAGCTTTTTCCCTAGCTACAGCTTGCACCCGTCCAGCTTCTGTCCTAGTAATCATCATAGCCCGACGATAAGAGCTATACCCCTGTTCTGCCAATCTAGCAGATGCCTGAGCATAACTCGCGCCGTGCAAAAATATACGATTGAGGTCGTCCTTGATGTTGTTTCGTAACCGTTCCACAACCCCATCATTCAAGCGTTCAGATAACTTAAAGTTTGCCACAGGTGTTTCGATAATGGTCCTTAACTCTTCCTCTTTTAGCATGGCAAAGTTAATCCCACCGTGACCGCCCTCAAACTCGTAAAACAGTTCATTATAGGCGATTTTCCCAGTGTCAATTAAATGCCCTGTAATTTCACTTCTAAGCCCTTTTTTTAGTTTATCTGCTGATTGGTCTAATTGCTCTAAAAGTGTGCTCATTTGGTTCAATTTGAGCTTTTGAGAAGATGTCAGGCTATCCAACCGCTGATAATCAACAAGTAAAGACTTTTTCAGGTCTTTTATCGTGTCGATATAGAGGTTATAGAGTCGTTTGTCCGTCGCTTTGTCCGCTTTCTGCAACAGGTTCTCTATTTCCTGTTGGAATTTGTTCAGCTTCGTCATCTGTCACCTCCGTAGACTGGTTGAAATCAGTTTGATACCCCTGCTCTTCCAGTGCTTTCTCAACTTCGTCTGGGTCAACTTCCAAAATACCTGCTAGCAATTCTAAAACAGTGCGGTCATCAAGTCGCTGTGCTGCAGTCATGATGTTGTTAATCAAAATCTGATTGGTTTCGGCTTCCGTCTTAGCAATGGTAGCATTATCTTCTTTATTAGCCATGACGTCTCTTGTAATTGCGACTTCGACTTTACTAGCATCATAATTTTTGCCGTGCAGTTCGTTGATGTTTTCTACAATCAGTTGTAACATCTCTTTGATGACTGCACGCAAGCGTACTTCGATCTTGTTACATTTTAGATCGAGTAGGCTGTATCTTGATTTGATAACTACATTTGTGATATTCCCGTCACCTGTCTGAGAACTGTCAAACCCCATACCAAACTTGTAGATAGCTTCCTTATCTATCTCAAGTTTAGCCTTACGAGCTTCAACAGGGATATTGGTTGTGATGACATCAATGCCCCCGTTTTCACCAACTCCCACGGTCTTCTTGGTCTTGAGGTTTGTGACTAAGCTAGACAGATTGTCGCCCTCGTATCCTCTAACTGCATAAATTGGGTGGTCAAAGTCAATCAAGTTATTTGACAATGCACAAGCCATCATATCATAGTCATCAATAAGGTCTTTGATAGGTTGCAAGTCGTTAGTCTTGCCACGATTGTTTTGCAGACAGATGAATGGCACACGACCGTAGCCCTTGCCAAACTTATCTTCGCCCTTTTGAGCTAGTAGATGTGGCTTAGGATTGTATTCAGCCGAATTATCCAACTTGACCGCTTGACCATCTTCCTGCACAAAATAAAAGACTTCTTCTTTTGTCCATAACTGGATTTTAGTCACAGTCTTTTGTTTGTTATCTTTGACAATTTGTTCATCATAGTAATAAATGATTTGGTCTATGTTGTAAAATTCATTGTAGATCGGAATGATTTTAAGAGCATCAGCAGTTTTAAACCGTAAACGATTATCAGTATCAATTTTCCAAAAGGCATACTCGTAGGATTTCTGACTTGCTCCCTCGACTAACTCTTGTAACATGAGTTGGAAATCTTCGTTGACGTACTCATCTAGATATTCCTGCAATCCAGTTTGCTCAGTTGTAACCTCAATCGGATTGGACAGCAGATACTGTACTTTTTGGTCAACTAGCTCTGTAAAATACTGATGAGCAATCCGTGTGTTACTTCTGTGTTTTTCTTCAACAACTTCACCCTCATTGTTAAAATAAAAAAGACGATAGTTTGCAATATCGTGTTTACCTTCGTAGTAATTGATACCCGTCTGCATCTCTTTTTTCAAAGTGCTTCCACGGTCATTCGAGACCAGCCTTTTCACTTCGGCAACAAGTGCCGATATATTATCTGTTTGTAACATTTCTCCTCCTAAACGAGCCAGCCACTAGATTTATTGCTCGTATAAATTGCATATCTCAAAGCATCTAACACATCGTCATTTTGTTTTACTGGCTCTCCATTTTTCTCATTCCACACATACTGATAAATCTCGTCCTTGAACTTGTTAACCCTCTCAGAACAAACAAAAAAGCGACCTTGCTTCATCAGCTTAGCCACTTGTTCAATACCGCTTAAAACAGATTTGTCAGCATTTATACACCTAATTCCATCACGTTTAAAACGAGATACATGTTCTGGTCTGGCAGAATCAGCATAAAATTTAATATTGCCAAATCGTGTTTTTATATCTTTGGCAATCTCCACCCAATAATCAATTTCTTGGTACTGTGCCGAGTGCTCCTCTAAGAGGTACACCCGTCCATCTGCTGTTTGTCCGCAGACAATGATAGTTCCGTAGTGTTCGTATCCCCAGTCGACACCAGCGTAATAGGTTGTGATGTCGTCTGTCGGAATGTCTTTGTCGGATACCAGCATATCTTCTTTGAAATCACGGTAAACGGCTCCCTCACCGCTAACCCAACGGCCATAGATACCACGCTCTGTAAACATTCCACTTGGAGTTGTTGCGATGAGATTGTCAATATACCTTTGATTCAAAAAAATATTATCAAACACTGTAAAGTGATTTGAGATGATCCTCTTGTTGTCTGCCTTATCTATATAATCCTTTTTTAACCAATGATTCGGGTGATCTGGGTTTGTGTCGCAAATAATACGAGCGCCCAACCCAGAACAACGCTTCCGGATTTCATCAAACACTTCCTTGTTTGCCAACGTCGCTTCGTTGATATAAGCTCCGTAAGCCGTCATACCACGGATTGACCTTAACCCCGCGACTGTGCCGGTGAAGGTTGTGACTACGTACACCCCAAATAGGGTAAAATTTCCGTGTTTATCAAACTTGAAATCAATGCCATATTTCTCTGTTAACTCTTTTAGGATGTTTGTCTGTAAAGTACCAGCACTGGTTGCGCCAAGGATGTACATAGGTTTTTTGATGCCGTCCTTTAGAGCATTCCTTTTCGCCCTACGCAATTCCATAAGAAATAAATCATTATCAAGTTGAGTCTTACCAGCGCGGACCGCCCCATGGTTAATCATCATGTACCAGTCTTCGCGCATAGCCCGTTTTAAAATACTGATCTGCTTATCATGATATAATCCATTAAGATTCACTTAGGGCTTCCTCCAACTTATCAAACAACCTACCGATAGCACCCTCTTGCGATTCGGTGCCTTCGAGAGCCGTTTTTCGTTTTTCGTTTTCCAACTGTATTGCCTTGATACGCTCCCGTTGTTCTTTCTTGTCAAGTGCGTCTTTAGCGTCTGTGGCCGTCAGTTTGCTTATTTGCTCAAACGCTCTTACATTGCCTTTCATGGCTTTCTGCATCATAACCATGGCTAGAGCCATTTCGTTGGTTGTTTCAAAACCGAGGGTTTCTAATTGCTGCTTTACCTTATTACTAGAGACATCAGCTTGCAAGATAGTATTAAATGCTTTTTTTAAGTCTGCTTTTTTACGACGAGAACGACCCGAGTTTATCCCGCCCTTCCGGGTCATCTCTCTAAGTTCGCTCTTACTTCGCCTGTTTGCCGGAATTAAGTTTGTTTCATTAGCCAATCGCCTCACTTCCTTACTTTAAAAAATAAAAAAAGAAGCAATAGCTTCTTAAATTCTTTTATATGATTGTGGTATTTTCCCATTTGCATCAATATCTTTATAGAGTTTAGGCTGTTTAAATTTAAACAACCTATCTATTTGTATTGCTACAGCTTTATTCTTATTTAAATAATATTCATCAAAAAACTCCCTTGATATTCCTGATTTTTTATAGGTTAGTTCCCAAATTTTTTCAGGATTATCTATCAAGACTTGTTTTATTGTAAAAAAACCAACTACTTTGCCTACAGGCTTAGTTGAATAAATATAACATCTTTCTGGAATTTCTTTGAAAAACGACTTTCTATATTCGAAATGTTTCTTTCCTGTCATTATTTGTTCAACGAATTGGGGATTTATTGAAATTACTGCATTAGTCTTTTTCATTTATTTGAACCCCACAATATGATTATCATCCAATGGCAACATTTGATAGCCTAGTTCTTCTAAATCAATTATTGGTGTATTTGAAATATATGCTTTTGTTTCGGGTACTATAATTGTTCCCCAACTAATAATTTCTTTCCAAGTTACATTATTTAATAGCAGCTCATTGTGATCGTATCCTCTTATGCCTTGATAAAAGCCACCGTATATAACAAGATTATCAATTCGATAAATAGCTTCCTCTAAACTTTCCCCGTAAGCTAAATTGTCATCTTCTAAAATCAACTGTCTTAATTGTTTAATATAGCTTTCTTTTTCGTTCATTTCCTTACTCCTTTTCTTTTATTATAAGGAACAGTTTTAAACGGGTCAAGAGAATATCTAATCTTTTTTTACAAAAAGAAAACTTGCTATTTTTACGTTAATTCTAGCATTTTTAGCTAATTGTTTAATAGCTGAATTACCAGTTGGAGTCTTCCCTTTTTCATAGGATTTTAATTTCCAGTTAGGGTTTTTATTCAGTGCGTAAATAAGATTTTTAGCACTTGTGACTATTCTAAAATCAAATCCTTCCTTAGCATAAAAAGTCGCAATTGATTTCAAAAATTTTGTACCAAGCCCAATACCTTGGTAATCGGGTAAAATGACAAGCCTTGTAACTCGTTTAATTTTTTTATTTCTTGGGTGTGGGAAATGCATTACTCCAATAAAACCAACGATTTTATCTTTATCATACAATCCAAAACAACGAGCTGCATTAGCAATGTCGCCATTTAAATAATGATAACGTCTAAATTTTCCCCACTCTGCGATTGAGCATCTTCTAACTTCAAATTGCTTGTAGCTTCGTGGGGGAATTGAAAAACCTGTTGCATTGAATCAGTATTAAAACACCAATCAGGTTGTAAAAATTCCATAACATCATGATGACAACCAACTGCTATAAACTTTTTATCAGGATAGCGCTTTAAAGCTTTTTTCAAAGCTATACAAATTACTTGAGCTACTTGTCTATCTACGACACTAGTAAACTCATCAAAAACGACAAAATTTTTAGTTAAAATTTGTCTTGCTAAGTCAACGCGCATTTTTTCGCCATTAGATAAAACGCTATATGGTTTTAACCAAGAAGGAACACTTCCAAAGCCAACTGCATAGAACATTTTTTGCAATTCTTCTATATTTTCACAAGGTATGCTTTCTATTACCGGTTTATCTGGATAAATGAAGTCATCAATTAATTCATTTCCATATAATTCTTTTGCTATTGTTGTTTTACCTGTACCGCTTCCACCAACAATGAGCCCTATTTGCCAATAGTCCGGATAATTTATATTACCGCTAAAATGTTCTCCTACATGTTCTTCTCCAACGTCAAAGTCTGCCATAACTTTTGAGACTTTAAAAGATTGATTTAATTCATTGTTCTTTATAATATTGAAACTCGGCATTTTATCCCCCTGTCAACAAATTCGTCATATAATTCTTCCAATTTTTGCTCTGATTCAGCTTCAACTATAATTATTGATTGGTCGTCAATTTCTTCAAAATCGGTGTCTTGAATTTCTTCTTTCTCATCTTCCAAAATATTAAAACCGAAGTCTGACATATCAATATCAATTATGTCACCTAATTCTTGATGTAAAAGATCGATATCAAAGTCCGTGTTCATGGTCAACTTATTGTGGGCGAGTATATATGCTTTTTTCTGTTCTTCGTTAAGGTGTGTTAACTTAATTACCTCGACCTCTTCATACCCTAGTTGTTTGAGCGCCATGTATCTTCCGTGGCCCTCAATAATGACGTTATTTTCGTCAATCGCAATCGGGTCGTTGTTTCCGAACTCTAATATTGATTTTTTTATTTGTTCAATTTGTTCAATAGGGTGTAATTTTGCGTTTTTCTCGTATTGCCTAATAATTGATAAGTTAACCTTCTCAATTTCCATTGTTTCCTCCTTTAAAAACAAAAAGACCACATCCATGCGGTCTCCCTGAGTGAAATATTCAGCCCCTTACATGATACTAGCAAAACATGGTCTACAGGTCATCTTTAAATTATTTTATTATTGCTAGTTTTTAACTCCGTGCCAGTGGATCGAACACTGAGTTAAATAAACAGTGACATGTATGCTTATTTAACCTCTCCCATATCGCTATAGCCGATATTGAGAACACGGATTAAACAGGAACAGCAGGAATCGAACCTGCGACCTTCTGGGCTTCAACCAGACGCTCTACCAACTGAGCTACGTTTCCAAATCCAAGACCAGTAATGAACGTAAGGTAAATTTTCTATAATTTATTTTTTTCTGGTCTTGGAATGATCACCGAGTTCCGCTCATGTTGATGTTGTTCACTAATTGAATTAGTGCTTTTTGAAAGGTATGCTTCTTCTCAGTAATTCATGATACTATATTAACACATCTATTTCCGAACAAACTCCAAAAAAACTTTTGTTTTCTCTAGCGTTTCTTTATAAAAACTCTAATTTTGAACTAGTAAACATCCGCCTCTATATTGCTCAGCAAACGAGAGCAAGGCATCGTTCAGTTCAATGTAAAAGCTAGCTTCTGAAAGGTATAAGTCGGTATAGATTTCAAAATCATATCGTTTACCATTGTACAGATATTTCTCAAACAAGATCCTGCGATGCGTTGGATTGAGTAATTTCGTTACTGCTAATTCAATCGCTTCAAGCTCCGATTCAGCATCTACTCGATTGATAGCCAAGCGCTCAATAGGCTTACTTGGATTGCCGTGCGCTTGTCTTGGCTCGAAAGTATACGTCGCAGTGACTTTTTGACCATCTGCATCATTGGCTACTCTTTGCCAGCGAGGATATTCTCTCAACTTACGCTTTGCATTTGATTTTGATTTTTGGATATTTACTTCTGGAAAAAAAGTCACTTTTGCATTCTCCTTATGGTATAATAATAGTGTCATATATCACTGCCAGGGAGATTGCCTTGGCTTTTTTATTTCCATTTTACAACATGCTTATCCATATGATACGGCTCATCCAAATCAACCTGCCACTTTGGTCTACCACCCAGATTAGGTGGTTTGACAGGTTTCCTAATAGGCACACGGCTTTCTGCTAGGAGTGTTCTTATCTTTTCTTCTGACTTTTCAACAATTGGCTTAGCGCCTGATTCCAAACATCTCACATGCCTGAGTGAATAACCTAGCTTCTTGGCCAGCGACTCGATGCTCAGACCTAGTTTTAATCTTATTTCCTTAAATTCTTGCGGTGTCATAGGTCCTCCAACGATACCCACCGAAACTGTGGATATTTTTTTGCTTCTTCCTCTGTGCATTTGTAAGCAATATAACGATACACAGCAAACCTTGGTTCTGGCACATCAACCAGTAACACACCTAATTTTTCAGTCATTCCAATTCCTCCAATTCAAAATACTCAGCTAATGATTCTTTCAATTCATCTATATCATCACAATTATCAATCATCTCTTTCACATCAAATTGTGTATCCTCTTTATTTAATGTGTTTTCTTCAACCGCATTTACTACCCACATTGGATGAGTACCGACTTTTGAATACTCATCCTGTGGCAAGTTTTCTAAAAGTTCTTCATAACGCTCTTCAAGACAAATTAATTCACCTAAAACATCGATAAATTCTTTGTCGTCTTTACGCTTTTTAAATACTTCTGGTAAGTTTTGATTAGCAACTTCTGCATAAATAGCTGACCATTCTTCTTCACTAAATCGTGAATTTTCTACAAGTGGTCCATAAGTTAACGTTTTTCCGTTTAATTCTACCGTGTATTCCATTTTTACTTCTCCATTCCAATTCTTTCAGTGGCACAAATTTAAACCGCGGAAACTGTTCAGCTTCTTTGCGTGTGAGTTCCGTAGCTATATTCTAAATATTGATACTTCCATAATTTTGGTTCTGGCACATCAACTAGTAACACACCTAATTTTTCAGTCATTGGTTACCTCCATTGACAGAGCGATAACTTGATCTGCTTCTTTGTTAAAATACATGAGCGTTGTACCATTTTTTAAATTTTTGATATCATTTTTAGTCAACTTGACCGTGTGCACATCGTACTCATTATCTTTAAAACGAATTTTAGCCGCTTCTCTATTTGTCATCTTTTTCCTCCCACTTATTTCAAAAACATCTGTTTAAATATAGCCTCAAGTACATCAACTACAATCGCATTTCCAGCTTGCTTGTATAATTGTGTGTTGCTGTTTACTTGCTCTGCTTTTTCAAAATCTTCATCACTGCATCCCATAAGCCTCCAACACTCTTTTGGTGTTAGCTTACGAATGCGGTAGTTATCAACTACCCCTTTACTATCATCAGTTGTCAAAGTATGTGCCATATTTTTTTGTACTCTACCTCTTCTTGTTTTACTAAAAGGATATGCAGTATCAATGCCATCTCCTTCTTCGGCTATCTGATAGCCTTTTTTTGTTGCGTTTTTTATTAAAATTTTAATACCCTCACCTTTATTTGTAGTTAGCGTTGGACTTAAATAGTCCGAGTCAAAGACATTGCCATTCATTCCCCTACCACTAGGGTTTGTGTTGCCTACTGATTTTACTTTTAATTGCATTTTTAATCGTGGTTCCCTCTGTATTATCGACCACAACACTTGGTTGTCTCCAGCCACCTTGCATAGTATCTAAAGTAGGAGCCAATCCATCCTTATCCCATATTGCCCCTGCTTGATGAGTTTTACCGTCTTTGTCAAAGATGCCGCCTATTCGATTTACCATTGGTATATATCCTCCACCTGTTCCCATTGATGATGTCAAGGTAGTTGATATACCGTCTTTTTTAATAGATTGATTCTTTTGTTCTCCGCCTAGTAGAAACGATTCGTCTTTTAAGTCAAATCTACTAACTAATTGTTCTATTTTTTTATCGTCCAGATAAAACTTCTCATCCACTTCATCTTCTAAAACATCTTTTAATCTGAGAGTTAGCTCTTGTTTTTCAGGGAAAACATAAGGTTCATGTTCACCTAAAATTGATACGCAAAATACTCGTTCTCTGTTCTGTGGAACGCCATAGTCTTTTGCGTTTAGCACCTGCCAATAATTTGTGTAACCTTGTTCTTCTAGCCAATCAAGCCATTTATCAAAATTCGGCTTATGTTTTTTACCAACTAAATTTTTTACATTTTCCATAAGCAGATATTTTGGCTTCTTAGTAGCTATCACTTTTTGACATTCCCAAAGAAGACCTGACCTAGTTCCGCCATTCATATCTAGTCCGGCTTGTTTTCCGGCTACTGAAATATCTTGACAGTTGTGAGCAATGGTATTAAACACTGTAAATGAATGATCATCTTCAACTTCAATATCATATACTGTTTCTTGACCGTCATTCTCCAACCCATTAAATGGAAACCAAATATGTCCATCTTCATAAAATGCTTTATCTTGCTCCCCAGTTGTCATTTTAAAGGTTAATGAATAAGTATCTCTTTGATTCACAATTCTTCCTTCGATAATACTTGTAGCTGGTCTACTGTCTTTATAAATTGAATATGGTCGACGATAAACTTTAGCAATACATTGCCCAATACCATAAACTAGCTCTTCAGAGGTTGTAGTACATTTGTAAAGTTTATCAGTTTCAGAGTAGTAACCATCTCCGCTGAAATACCCTTCAACGAAAGATTTTAACAACTCAACTGGTAAGTTCAATACTTCTGGACTAATCTTTTTACCATGAGCATAATACCCAAACTGTTCCGTAAACAACGATAACTCTTTAATTGGAATATTAACTTTGTTCGCAGTACGTTCTTTTGAGATATTATAATCGAATAAACCATTCACTCGATTTTCAAATTCTTCCAATTTAACATCAGGTACAGCAATAATGATTCCACCCTGTTTACGACACCATCCGTCAGCAACATATCTACCCATCAACCACCAGAAATTATTGTTTTCCAATAATGGACTAATGAAATTCGTATGATACGTTCTATCACCATAACCAGTACCCCAAGAGTTGGTATATCCATCCCATACTGGTAACTCGCTGTTTTGATTGATTGATAAACCTAGATAGTGATTCTTCGTCAAACCTTTAACTTCAACCCATTGTGGATCGTGGAACAATCTGTCGTAAGATCGTTTATCATTATTCCATTTTCTATATCGTTCTCTTGTTAAGAACTTATGGTTTTCTGTGGTTTTAATATTATGAATAGCCATACCTTTAATGTTAACAATATCTTTGACACCTTGATTAAAAACATTTGTCACTTTTTTATACTGGTTTGTATGGGTTAAAACAGCATCTCCGATATTGATTTCATCAATACGCTTGTACCCGCTGTTTGTCAGCACCAAGGTGTCTCCTGTAAAACAAGGGAAACTATAGGTAAACAAATCATGGTCAGGTATTGTGTTCGGGTCAATTTTACTAATATCTCCTAGATTCGGACAATCTCCGTGTATTGCATCATAACTTGATAAGGCATATTTATCTATCTCTGCAATTGCCACTACTTCATGCTCTATTCCTAAATTTCTAAGCGCCATGCGTTGTGTTCCTATTCCACTAAACGATTCAAATACTTTAATACATTTCATTCTACCACCTCTTCCAAAACCCTTAGCATCAAATCAGCATCACTATAAACCGAACCCCAATCTTCCATGTCAGAAACAAATGGGTTAGCATAATTCATTGCTATGCTCATAATGTGATAACAGCCGTTTTTTAAAAATTGGAAATCTTCTTCCGATATTCGGTACATCTCATCTGTTATCCCTTTTTCTCTACAAAATTCTTCGTACATTGCCATCTCTTTCATCTTATCGGCAATACCTTTGATTTCCACCAATTCTCTATCGCTGTAAGTGTCTAAATGCTTGATGACTTCAATCAATGTTTTTCTGACTTCTTCAATTTTCATTCTTCCACCTCTTCGTGGTATTCAAACCAAACTTTTTTGACATGTGGGTCGTCGCATAAATTGCTAATTACTTCCATTTCGAAATCTATTTTTTCTATATCTTGCATAGTTAGCCTATCGCTTTTAGGATTGAAATATTTATCGTACTTACAATTCAGTGTTTCTCCCATAAATTCTTGCGTATAATGTACAGTTACTTTCATTTCCCCACCCATTCTAAAATCCGAACCATCTCATCATCTGTTGGTAAATCATTCCGATAAATTCGCTCAATCCGCTTCTCTGGTATACCTGTCTGCGCGCTTGCTACCTCAAACGGTAGGTTGTTGCTGTTAATTTCTTTTTGCAATAACATAGCCACATCAAGCGGATTAAATGCATCTGATAGTTTCGGTGCGTGTTTTGCTCGGTTAACATATCTTCTGGATCGTATCATAAGTACTCCACCTATTTTTCAAAAAACATAAAAATCATACCGATAATAATAGCCCAAATAACAACTAAAATCCCTATTAGACAAGATAACATGATGAGATTAAATAAAAAGTCTAATATCGGCCAATCCATCACTCCACCTCTTCTTTCATTAGCAATTCAATCGCATACTTGTACGAATCAATAAGCGGTTCGGCATTTTCTCTGTCTTTGATGCGTTTCTCATCGTAAAGTTCCTGTATAGACTCTAAGGCTATTGTTAAGCATTCGATAGGTGTTACAAAGTCTTCTGTTATATAAAATTCCGGCATTTAATTCTCCTCCACAGGCACAGCAAACCGCCACAACCGTTCGTCTTTCTGTTTGATTTCAGTTTCTGTCAATTTATCTGTGTAACCGTTCAATCCGTTACCGCTGTGGAATAGATATTTGTTTGTTTTAATATTTTTAAACAGCTTCCCCGAGCTTACTCCTTCAATCTCAACCGTGTACAGTTTCTCTTTCTCGATCTCATAGCCGTCAAGCCAAGCACGAGCGAATGTGTCTTGGTTACGTTGTGCCCATCTAGAAGCAGCCATTGACTCCACTCACTTATCATTGCAGATAGTCGAGCCAAATTCATCTATTGGACTGATTGCACCAAGCAAAGTCGCCTCGTTTGTTTTGCACCACTTAATCCACTCAGCCACAAACTTCGGAACTACCACTTTCTGCAGTTCGTGGATTTGGTTAATAATATGGATAGCTGCGTCTCGCATTATTGCAAAATCATCGTATGCTTGTGTGCTCTGTTTCTTAATTTCCTCAATCGCTTCTTGTTTATTCATCTGTTTCCTCTGCATGTTCCGCATTTTCAAAATGGCCATTAAATAATTCAAATTTCATTATATTCCTCTACTTCTATTTCAATCTTGTATTTATCCCTGATTTGGCTTAGACCACCAAATTCAAACGTCATGTACTTAATAATTTCATGGTTGTCGTCTGCCCATAGACCTGCATCCGTCATACCGTCAACTAACGCTTTTATGGTTGGATAAAAGTTTGGTGGATCCATTCGTCTTTTAGTTGGTGCGTAAATCGTCACCACAAGCCCGCAGGGGCGTTTTTTTGTGTAGGCAGTATATTTACCCTCAGATACTTTTAAACGCCCAATTTGGCGAAGATAGGCAGTAATTTTAGCCTTCTGTGTCCAATGTGGTCTATCATTAGCGTTCAACATTTCTTTTTTGTGTTTTGTATTTGATAAAATAAATTCAAATTTCAACTAATAGCCCTGCTTTTACTTTTTGTTTTTATGTTTAAAATGGCAACTCCAAATCATCAATATCGACAGGACTTGTTTTCCCAAATGATGAGGTCTCGTTTTTAGAATAATTATTTGGCTTACTTGCTGAACCATTTAAAAATGTGTCAATAATAATTTGTGGTGTCTTAATACCCTGACCTTGTTGATTTGTGTACTCGTTCAATCGGAATGTTCCTTCAATCTCTACTAACTGACCAACAGAACTTTCTAATTGTTGTATATTGTCACGAAAAGCGATTACATTGATATACCCATTCTTCCACTCTCCGTCATCTTCTTTCCCGTTTGAGAAGCTCATGCTTGCTGTCATCATGGCATCTGTCTTTTTGTTGTACTTATCGTTAAAGTTGATATAGCCTTTGTTTGTTACTTTCATTGATTATTCTCCAATTTATTTAATAGTCCATCTGCTAGTGAGATTTGTTCCATCGTTATGTCTTCGATTTTTGCGACTCCCAATTTCTCACAGAACCATCTCGTGATTGAACCGTCATTCTTACCTGTCCTATCGATAACGGACTGTATACCATTCTTATATGCTTCGACTACTTCTTTTGGTATTTTAGTCTTCGCTTCTTTTTTCTTCTCAATTTCATCAACTAATGAATCAACATCTTCTTCACCAATCCCAAACAGCCCTTGTAAAGCGTATTTTCCTGCATAGGAACTAACCGCCCCTGTCCATTGTGGAACTTGCATTTGTTGGACTTGTTTAAGCTCACCAGTCTTATAATCTTTTGTGTTGAGAATTGGTACTGTGTCAAGCTCTGAAAATCTAGTGGCATTGCGAACTTCATCATCTTTTGTTGCAGTTGCTGTAGCTTTAACAAATATTCTGCCACCAACTTCAACAAGATCATCAGACACGTTTATTTCCCAACCACTATTTAATGTTTTGAAATGTGTGAAAATATCTTCTGCATTTCTAAAAGAATACTTCACTCCCTGCTTGCTAACCTTGCCGATCTGCATTTTCGCTTGTAATTCTGCAAAATTCATTGTCATATCATTTTACCTGCAAACTTTCTTTCTCGATCAATGTTGCACCTTCTATAACCTCACCAGCTTTCAGATGTTTAGCCAGTTCAGTTTTGATAGGCTTGTATTCTAATTTCATGAATTCAAGAGGGATTTTTGTTTCGTCTGAAATATCGACTTGCTTAGATTTTCGGAGCGACACAGTGAACAACCCTGCTTCCACCTTTTTTTTATCGCTCATTTTCAAAGCACGTTCAATAGCTTCTTTGTATTTTTCCGCTTTAGCCTTTGCGTTTTTTTCTTTTTCGTAAAATTCCTGTTTTGCCTGTTTGAAACTCTCTGCATCAGAAACTGCATTTTTTAATAGCTTGACAAAATATTCGATATTCCGCTCCAAGTCTTCTTGGAAGTCAATACTTTCTAATGTATCGTTGAAGGTTTCATCGCCTAATTCCATTGCTTGCAATTCTGCGTAAACTCCTTCTAGTTCGTATAATAGTGCCATGTTATAAATCCTCCGTATTTACATCAGCATAATGCTTTACTATTGTTTTGATTAAACTCAATTGACGCTCGCCCTTGTTTGAAATTTCTTCCGCATAACGGGAAATGTCATTTCCGTCTCGTTCTAACGATGTTTTCAGATGCTTCAAAATACGATCTAATTGCTCGTCTTTAACTCCAGCAAAAACCTTTTCTGTGTCACCGTCTTCGTCAGTTTCAATCTTATACGCTTTATTTGATTCAATATATTCATCAACCAACTTTATAGTGCTTCTTTCTGGACGAGAAACCCATTTGTTAGCTGTCTCAGCAATTTCTAAAATCATTGTTGCAAGCATTTTTGTTTCGTTTGACATTGTCATTTTCTTTTCCTCTTTTGTCTTTCTTTTTCGCTATTGGTAGCCCATCGCTACATTGTCTTTCCATTCGTCATAGGCTCTGTCTTCGTCTTCTGGTTCTGGTAACGCATCTTTGTAGATGACAACCAATTGCTCAGATAAGCATTTAGGACAGTTTAGCTCGCAGTCGTCTTCGTTTGTCACTGTACTATATGATTGACATTCCTTGCATCGGATTGTGTATTTAATCATCAGCACCCTCCATTGCCTCTAACTCAGCAAAGAGTTCTGCTAACTTTGCTTGTCCTTCTGTAGTCTGTTCGGTCTTTACTGGCTCGGTTGACCAAGTTGGAACATTTGTTCGCTGAGGTTGTGTATTGTTTCCACTGTTAGAGTAGTTGACCTTTTGTTCGATTCGCTGTCGTTCTCGCTCTTCGACTTGGACAATAGTCTTAATGCCATTCTGTTTCCAATTGCGTAGGATAGCCAAGATATATTTGAAATTCCGTTTGCCGTTGTCAGCAGCTTCTGTAATTGCTCTGATAACAACATCAACATCCATACCATCTAAAGTGACATATTCGGTCAGTTGCTGAAACTGAAAACCATCTAATGGACCAATTCTTTGTTGATAATAATTTTGAATGCTTGTGCCGGTGGTGGTTTTTTTATCATCTACATCTAACTCTATATTTATATCTATATCTTTCTCTATTTCTTTCTCTATCTCTATCTCTATCTCTGGTGGAGATTTCTCCGTTCCTATGGTGGAGATTTCTCCAAGTCGCTTTATTTTGTTATATTCTGCTCGTTTTCTATCAGCATCTTTGCTTGATTTTCCTACAAAATTTTTGATATTGGTCATATAGATTGCGCCGTTATCCAAAATCTCAATAAGTTGTAAGTCCTTAAATATATTTACAGCTTTCTCAACAGTTCCGACTTGATGCCTTGTAATAGTTGCCAACATATGCGAATTATACGGGATAAGGTTGTTAAACATGAGAATACCATCGTTTTTAAGGCTTCTTAGATATAATTTCAATAAGATATTGCTGTAAATATAGCCATCTGGCATACTTTCCAAAACGACAGCTTCATCACTTTCAAAGAAATCTTCCTTTAGTTTTAAGTAATAATATTTTCTATTGTCTGCCATTTATACCTCGTCTCCAATACTCTTCAAAATCAATGTTGCGTTGAATTCGTGCGGTTTCAAGTGTGGTTTCTGCCTGCTTCACATTCGCTCTCATACCAATTTCAAGTTCTTCCTTGGTCATAGCCATATATAACCCAAATGGTGCTGTCTTATGGCTGCCTACTGGATGTCCTTTCTTTTTGATGGCTTCTAGCACATTCTGCAAAGTGCGTCTACCTGGCTTTGTCCGTTCCTGCACTTTTTCAAATTTGATAGGGTTATCGAAGCGATACGGTAGGATAATGTTCAACACGTTTGCTTCAACAGTCGTCAGTTCCGTCATCTTCCAATATCCTTTCAATATCTTCTAAATGCTCTACATCCCCTGTCCGCTGAAATTTTTTAAGCGATTTGCTGATTTGCTTTAGTTTTTCTTTGTCAGTCATCCAGTTTCTCCAATTCAAGTACTAGGTTTACATATGCTTCATAACTCTTACCAGATTTTTCGTTGTCTTTATAAGCCTTTTCAATCAATTCTTGACCTGTGCCAGAAAAACAGCCAACATTCCACATTTTGTTTGATTTTGTGTAAGTAAACCATCTAAAACTGGACCATGTGTTTTTAAAAACGATATAGTCGCTTGTCTTTGATACCCTAGCGTTGCCAGATACCTGAGCGTTGCCAGATACCCTAGCGTTGCCAGTTACCAAAGCGTTGCCAGATACCTGAGCGTTGCCAGTTACCAAAGCGTTGCCAGATACCTGAGCGTTGCCAGTTACCCAAGCGTTGCCAGTTACCCAAGCGTCGCCATATACCCGAGCGTCGCCATATACCCAAGCGTTGCCAGATTGAGATAGGTTACCTTCCTTCTCGATATATCCGCCTTTTTCATCTACTTCTACACTTCCAAAAGCAACCTTGGATCTTATGCGGAATAGTTTCCTACCGAACGTTTCGATGGTGTCATCGAGCAATAATTCAAATTTTTTATTCATTTTCAATTCCTTTCATTACGCAAATTACACAATTTCTTTACACGGCCCTTTAGCCAACGTTGCCTGGGCCATTTTGGTAAATGTAGCCCGTTCCATGGCAATCCCTTTTTGCACCAGGAGCCAATCTTCTTGTTCTTTCAGCGCTTTCAAATCCCGCTCTTTTCGCTCACGCTCCAGTTTACGAATTTCAAAGATAGCATTTGATGCGCTAAGCATCACGATAAATCCAAGGACTGCTAGTCCACCGATAATTTCTGACATATTATGCTCCTTTCTATTCTTGTTCTGTGTCATTAGCTTTCTTTTTAAAGAAATATAACTCAATATCTTCGCCTGAGATAGATAACAATTCCATAGCTTTAGAAATTTCTGGTTGTTTCCAAATTGTTTTGTTATTTAATTTATCATAAATGGATTTGGCTGTTATTCCAGATGCTTTGGCAAAACTTTCTCTAGTTCCAAATTTCTCGATAATTTTTCCTTCTAGTTTTGAATAATCGTAAACCATGTTTGCTCCTTTCTTTATTTTATAGTCTTATTATACACTAATAAAAACAATAATGCAACACTTTTTATTATTTTTTTGATATTTTTTTGTTTCTTATCCTAAACTTTTCTTATTTCTACTATATAATATAACGTTTTAAAATTTATTTATAAAAACACTTGACATAGTCACATGACCATGATATAATTAAACCATAAAGATAACAAAAGCCCGCAGGGCAGGAGGAAATTAAAATGAAATACGATAACATGGAAACTATACACGAGGCTTTTAATGAAATATACGAGTCAGCTGTTGAGGGTTACGATAGCAAAGAAAAATTTGATGAATATCTAGCAAAACACGGTTGTATCTCAGGTATGGTTGACGGATTGATCTATTTTTGGGAAACAACTGAATTATTTGATAACTTTGAGGATGAATGCAACGATTGGCTTGAGGAATTGACAGAAGAAACCGGGTTAAATCCTTTTGAATTATTCCACAATTGGGACGTTGCTATTAACTCAGAGTATAATAAAAACACTGTAATTTGGGCAATGTTTGAAGAATATGTCGCGACAATGGAAACAGAATAAGACTATACAGTTCAAGCCGTCAGTAGGCTTGCGAGGGTCTGCTAGTCATTAAAAAATAAAAACATTTTTTGGAGGAAAACAAAATGGAACAAACAAAAGAATTGCAAAAGGTTAGTGAAACTTTTAGGACAACAAAAGAAATGACTTTACACAAGAAACAAATGATTGAAGGTATATGCGAATTTTTTGGTGTCACTAGGCAAGAAATGAGGTTACAACTTGGTACAATTGTTTTACAAGGCAATTATAACGGACAATGGCAAAATATAACTAGTGTTATAATAGATTTTCCAATGTGGATTAAAAATAAAAATTGGACGGATTATCGCTTAAAAACTCATGTGGTTAAAATAAAATAGTCAAAAGGGCTTGGTATAATCAATAACTTACAACTAATTAAAGGCAATCAGAAAGGAATAAACAAAATGCAAAAAGAGATCAAAAAACGTAGAGGGTATGCAACACAAGCTCAACAGCGTGAAGCTGACAAACGCTACTATCACGCAAGCGAGGAAAACAGACAACGAAAACAGTACTTAAACGCTCGCAGCACTGCAAGAAATTTTATTGAGAAACGTGCCAAGTTTGAGGATTTGAAAGACTTGCAGGAACGTATCGAAAAAAAATTAAAATATTTTAAAGAAAACACTTGACATAGTCACATGACTATGATATAATTAAACCATAAAGATAACAAAAGCCCACAGGGCAGGAGGAAAACATCATGAAAGCAATTGAAATCTATCAAGAATTGATTAACAAAAAATACAATCAATGGGATATCATCGATATTCTTGAAACAGAATACCATAACCAAAATTTCAATTCAGAATTATTCGAAGATTATCCATTCTTTGGAAACATTGCAAAAAATGAAATCAACTATGGTACCGAAGGTGCGGAAGCATTCCAAAATGTTATCAATTACATCGAAAACATTGATTTTGAATTCAATCAAACAACAACTAAAGGATACTAAAAAACTCTTAACGTGTCTACTCGCCAAAGTTTTGCACGTTAACAGCTGAACCTGTTGAAGGCTGGGCTGTTTGCAAATTCGAAAATGGTTTATACCATTTTGTAGAAAAGGTTTAAAATTTAAGCAATTTGCACCCAAAAAAAGCCCCAGCAATCGCTAGGGCTGATTTTTATTTATTGATACCGTCAATCAATTTCTTAACTGTCGCATCGTCCAAGCTAGACTTTTGAGCCTTGCCTTGGAATGAGTCGAAAGTTGCTGTACTTACCGCAATATTCTTGACTCCTGCTTCCCAAAAGGCGATTGGATCTTTCGCATCCAAGATTGGGAAGAATGTTCCCCCTTGGACTAGTCCGATACCGCGTCCTGGTGCTGAAATTGTAAACATATCATTTTCCTCTTCTTTCTTTTCTTCTTTTGGCTTTGGTTCGTCATATTTTAGCCTAAACCACCCTGTAACATATTGATAGTCAGATACATTGCGATGCATTTCTCGCACATATCCACCACCACCGATTTCTAATTGGTCATTTTGACCATTGCCATTTTCGTCTCGATATCCGTCCACGTTTTGCTCTAATGTATGTAAGACATTAGGATCCGCTTCAATTACGATACCAATATGTCCATAAGGGTCTGTACCCCAATCGTACACAATAGAATCGCCCGGCTGTGGATACTTGTCTGGATGGTCGTTGTAAACTACAATCAGACCTTGCTGCGCTGCCTTTGCTAGCGTATCCTTGGCATTGGTATAAGCAAGATTTTTCTTTCCGTTTGTAAAGTGCTGAACAATGTGGTCATTAAAGGCTACGCACTGGCCACCGTACGGATTTGTAGGCACAGTTACCTTTTTACCGACTAGGCTTTTGCTGTAATTAACAACATCCTGAGCTGTTGTCATACTATCACTCCTTCCTGCCAATTAGCTTGTCAAAAGCATTTGTGACATTTTCAAAGACGGTAGTGTCTCCCTTGGCCTTGCCGTAGTTTTCGACCAAAGACTTAAATGTCAAGATAAGATAGCCAATGTAAATTGTATACAAAAAGGCCACGCCCGTCTGCTCAGGAAGCAAAACAGACATAGGAATTAGAATTGTGAGCAATACAATCCCTTGAATTTTCCGAAGTAGGCCGTTAATTCCAATCTTTGACTTGTATTCAATGCCTGGATTGATAACCGCAGCAAACGCGCCAGAGAAAAAGTCAATGATTTCCATGGTTACGATTAGTCCAAGCAAAAAGATGATGAGTCCATCTTCTGTTGCAATAACGGCTCGTAGTGATTCAAACATATTAAACTGCATCTATCCAACCTCCTCGCCAGTTTCTTTCGAACCAGCTGTCGCAAGTTCGACCATTTGACGTACTTTTTCACGGTACCGCAAAGGAACGTCATCAATTGTAATCCATCCAAAATCCACGATTTGCATTGTGTAGTAGTTAATAATAGCCATTTCGTTTTCTCCTTTTAACATTTTTATAAAATTACTCACTTTCAATAGTAGTTTTATCATCTTCTTTACCTGCCGCGATTGACATGATTGCTTCGTTGATAGTTTGAGACATCATTTTCATGAATTGCTCCATTTTTATGTATTGTTTGTTCATCCTATCGGTAGCTTCGTCCGCTTGTGCGATTTTTTCACCGAGCAAGTTAAATTTCTCGTTTTCTGCACGTTGTGGGAAGTTTTCTTGGTAGTGCTTTTCAAGAGCTAATTCAAACAATTCTTGATTTCCCAAAGCCGTTTGGTCACCGGGCAAAAGAATAGGAACATAGCTATTTTCTACGTTCCCAAGCGTCACGACAGTACCACGTAGACTGCCGTCTAGGTTGTAGTCTAATGACTTCCGTTGAAATTCTAATCTCATTTCTTTCCTCCTTTTAATATGCCCAAACTATCTGACCACAATAGCGTTGATTTGCTTCAGCTCCAATTATATGCAATCCACCGTCAGCATTAAGCTGAGCTTTTTTATCTTTTGTATTATTCACATACCAAGCACTAGCATTTAACATCAAGTCTTTAGATACATATTTCGTTGGCACAGTAACAATGTGCTTTGTTCCATATGTAGGAAACGTAACATCATAATCCACAATGACAAGATTCCCTTGAACTTTCCATCTAACGTTTCGGTTCACTGTAGAAACAGACCAATCCGTGTAATTCTGTCCCTTGAGGTAAACCTGTCCGTTTACTTGAATGACAAGAGCATTCCTTCCGTCTGAATCTCGACCAAATTTGATTGATCCAAAATCTGGATCGGATAAGCCTTCATGCAGTAACCTTTCTAAGTTTTCGGTTATATCAACTCTTGAGAACCTTACTTCACCGGCCGTCATAGCTACAATTGGCATATCACTAGCCATCGTCTCAGAAGAAGTCTTTTGAACTGGCATACCATTCACTAACAAACCATGATTATCTACAAATAGACCTGTCTTATAGTCAGGGTATTTATAAGCAGGAATGACGGAACTTCCAGCTTTAAAACTGCGTTGCAAAAGCAAGTTACCAGCGGTTACGCTTCCAAGGTCAGATGTTACAGCAGATAATGTGTCAACAAACAACTTATCAACTGTTACTGCGCCATTTTTTATCATAGCGCCGTTGATAAACTGGTCCTTAATCTGCAAGTTGTCCGATGTGATGACATCCTTGACCCATCTAGCCCCAATGAAGAGATACTGCTCACCAGCCTTGATAGTTGAGTCATTAACTGTGATTGTTGATGTGCCAGTATACTTCCAGCGTGCACCTTCTGGAGGATTTGCTGGTGCAGTAGACTGCATGAATGTTGCGACCACATTTGAGCGATCTACCCACTTATAGCTTGATGCGCTTGCTGATTGCGTTGGGTTATTATTTGAATAATAGCCCATGTAACGCTTAGAAGTATCAGTCAAGCTAAATCCTGTGCCTGCTTGATCGTCAGCATAGGCCATGAAGAAGTAAGCTGGCTCACCTTTTGGACCTATCAGTCCTTTTGGTCCTTGGTCGCCTTTAATTCCCTGCGGTCCAATTGGACCTGCAGGACCTTGAGAGCCAGCTTGACCATCGGATACATTGGTAAATGTGATTTCAGACGTTGCGACGACTTGACCGCCCACAATAGCTTCCACACTCAAAACTTGCGTATCTTTCACGGTCTCTGCTGCTACGCTGTATGTTGGAACAGTCTGTGTATCTGCTCCAACGTGCCAAACAAAAGAGGCCCCAGAAATAACTTCTGTGCCTCTTTTTAGCGTCGGGGTTATCAGACTGCTGCCAAGACCATTCTTGAACGCTGTGCCGTTGTTTGTGGACAATTCAAGCGTATATGGCATGGCTTCCTTAGCCAGCTCTTCGACACGCTTGAGCAAGTCATCTGACAGTTGACTGTACTTGCGCTCGTAATTCGTAAAGGTGGTTTCTGTGACCCTACCAGTGATGATATCTTCCGTCATCTCTGATATCCGTCCTTGGACATACAGAGGCGGGTCATAGTGCAAATCATCTATCAGGGTCATTTTGTCCCCGACCTCACCATCCATGCTTCCTTCCGCTGTGTACGATACTTTGGGCACACTGGCTTTCTTCAGCTCAGCTAGCATATAGCCATATAGAGCCTCTTTAGTTTCGTACTCCGTGCTGTCAAGGTCCAACAGTAGATAGTTGTCCGTTGAATTTCTTCCCACAGACGGAAATCTATTCCTTGTTTGTGGGGCTCGAAGATAAGCTCCATCTGTAACATAGAGCGGTTTACCAGCATCGTCGTTGACTGTCTTGGTAAGTCCAGCAATTGTCAATCCATCTTTGCCAGTGGCATGCACCGCGCTGTATAGCTCTTTGATGTTATCAGAGTAGTTAATGACTTTGAGGTCTTTTCCTACTCTGACAGGCTGGCCGGTTAAATCTTTGCCAAGATTCCCTTTGCGGTAAATATTCAGCACATGGCGCCTCAGTGAGTAGTCGCTATTCGTTTCTGTCACAAACTCAAACTCTGCGTCAAACCTATTAGCGATTGAGTACAGCCTATCCAGTAGAGTGTTCGTACCTGTCCACTCAAGCTTAATTGATTTGTCTGCCACCTCATTGATGCCGATTGTAAGAGAGTTTTCTGGATCGAAAATTCGTACATATTTAGCGATTGACTGGGCTTTGTCTGGCTTGTAGGACCCTTTCTGCTCATTATTGATTTCCAAAACTAATGAATAGGCAATTAAGTCCATCTTAAAGCCGTTTTTCTGGATATCCATGATATTAAGCCAATATGGCTTATTCTTATAGACAAAAGACAATTTACATCCTGTCTTGACAGTGTCGATATCTTTTGAGTTAAAACTCAAAGAGAGCATACTGACACTTCCGGCCAAAAACTTTGTCAAGTTAGGCGTTTTAAACTTAATGCCTGCCTCATTGTCAAAAAAAGCGACATTATAGCTGTCCGTCGAGTCACGGACGGCAATCCGAATATTATCCATCAGCTAAATGCCTCCTTAATTTCAGCAGTTGCTCTTTTAATCTCCGAAAAACTAGAAACTAGCAACTGAATTTTTGTCTCCCCTGGCGGTACCTTGATATATCTAGTGCCCAAAATTTCATCGCTGAGAGCTACCTGATTATCAACATACAATCTGCCTTCTTCGCCGAAAACTTGTAGAATGCTCCCAGTTTTATATCGATTTGGGATGTCCTTCCAGTACGGCACTTTAATTTTGGTAAAGCTAAAATCGTTTAGATACATCCTGGTTACCAATTGTCCAGCTGTGCTACGGCCAATGTACTGGCCAACAAAAAACTGGATTCTATTGGCATTAACGGACCGTATTTTTGATTCGTAAAAGACGAAATACTTTCCATACCAGAAAAAGGTGACTTTGTCTTCCTCTTTCCGAATATCAAACATATTTCGATTTTCATTTTTGCTATCCTCACCATATGGATTTGGTGGGATATACTTACTTGGGGTAAAGTTGATATAGTGGACTGACCGGCTGCCACCTGCACCATCGCCAAGCAAAAAATGCACAGTTGCTTGATTCTGGGTAGTATTTGTTTTTTCAATGGCCATACCAGCAATAAAGTTATTATTAGAGTCCACAACTGCGAGACACCTAGCCCCCGTCTGATCAACCTGTCCAGTCT
>NZ_JBQKFQ010000016.1:0-41308 GCF_052119225.1 Paraeggerthella sp. LCP19S3_G8 | reverse complement strand
TCCGGGGCGGGTCGGCCAGCAACCCCGCAGGGTCTGCTTCATCGTAATCCGCTTGCGGATCGAGCTGGAAAAGAAAAGACCCGGCAGAGCCAGGTCTAACTGTAATGGGGGCGCGTGCCTGGAACGCGCCCCGGGGCATGTGCGGAGCGCTTTCGAGGCGTGCCCCGAGGCATGCTCTCCCAAGCGTGCCCCGAGGCGTGCCTCCCCCCAAACGTGCCCCAAAATCGCGGCTCTGCGCTCCACGAAGGCTTCCGCGCGCGCATGATTTTGAGCACTTGCATCAAAAGAGCAGGTGGGAAAACTCTAGTGAACCAGTCTATTATTTAAGGTGCGTTTTAGAGAACGCAGGCCCGCGATTTCGTGCCAAGTGGAGGCGTGCCCGCTGCTAAATTGCCGCCGGCGCATGGTCGAGGGTCGCGTCGGTCGTCCGCCAGTTGACGCAGGCCATTAACGGGCGGTTTTCCGGGGTGGGTCGGCCTGCGCTCGGATGCGCGGCGCCCCCGCACGAACCCGCTCCCCCGCACGAACCCGCTCCCCCGCACGGATCCGCTCCCTGTGCAAACCCGCGTCCCGCGCGAACCCGCTCCCATATCCGCTTCGCACGCCCGCCGCTTGCCTGCGTTCGGCGGAATCGGTTTTGCAGCGAAAGCTTCTCGCTTGGTCAAATGCTGTTTGCTAGAGGGCCTTGCGCTTGAGGAGCGCCAAATCGGAATCAAGCGACATCAAGTTGACCGGGCGCGATTTGGGCATCCTTCTCGCAAGGCGCGCAAACCGGAATTCAACTTGCGAAAACCCCACTCTGATATTCGCCCAAGACGGCACGCGTTCTAGGTCGAACCTTTTCTCGGGTGCGGTCAAACGTATGTCAATGGGGTCCAACGGCGAAGAGACGTGCTGCCAAAAAGAACAGGACCCTGGCAAGGGTCCTGTTTAAAGGCGGGGCTTCTTGGAGCGCGGATTGTCGCGGATCCGCTCAGGCTGGAATTTATGAAAACAGCCCATACAAGGAGGTGCCAACGGCAACGAATGGGTGTTTCCAACGTTCCCGCCTTGCATATACTATAGTTCCTTGGCTACTGATTATCAATATATAAAAAATTGATACTTACTATATTGATAATTGATAGTATAGTTGCTTCAAGTTGATAGCAACCGGATGGAGGCGGCATGGGACGATGTGCGACCGAGGATATCGTAGAGCTTATGAACAACGAATGCTTCTATCGACTGCGCAGCGTTATCGACAGAGGGTTGCTGCTGTTCGAAGATCTCGATCAATACGAGCTCCCGGAGGGGTACACGAAAGACGAGATTTGGTTGATCTTGACTGCCATTCGAAAGCAGGTTGCCATATTCGTTCCCGACGATCCGTATCGCGAGGCCGATTGCTGGTTCATAACCACAAGCGCCATGGCCTTCGACTCGAAGATGTTGGAGATGCGTTGCATGGCGGGCTTTCCGCTGGACAAGGCGCTTGCGTCCTTGAAAGGATCTCCGTTTGTCACGCGCTACATCGAGCGCACGCTGGCTCGGGTTCTGGAAACGGAGGGCGCGCAGGTATCCGACGATCGGATACACGAGATATTCCTAGGCGGTCCGCTGCGCAGTGATCTTGACCGTGTGATCAGCAACTACTTTGAAGTGAGCAGCGACGCCGACCTGCTTGCCGAGCGCGATATCACGTACGGACTGGTCGAAACGCTGTACTATCGATTAACCGAAGGGGTCGACGTTCGCAACGTGCCGCGCAGGGGCGAAGTGTGCCCGCTCGACGAACGCATTGCGCCGCCCACCTCGGCAGCCGCGATCGACGCCGTATGCCGCCGCGCCCGGCTTGACGACGACGAGTTCCGGTTCGGTCCCGTGCTGCGCATAATCAACGTGTCCTGGTTCTTTTGGAACTTCGACGTGTTTCCCTGCCTGAACTCGCTGGTGGGCGTTTTGCTCAGGAACATCATGGCCATCAAGTGGGGCTATCCGGTGCTGAGCTGGCTTCCCGTGGGATACTACCCCTTCGGGGAGTTGAACACGCCGCGCATGAAAGCGCTGTTTACCAACTGGTCGGTCGATTACGGGTTCGGTTTCGATTTCACGTCCTATTTCTCCACGTACGTCAAGCTGTACTTAGCGGAGCTTGACAAACTGGAAGCGTCGGTCGAGCAGTTCCAGCGGCTTAGCGACCTGATCGGCCGCATGTTCGGCGCCGATTTGAATTACCGTCAGCGCTCCATTCTTGCGACCTTGTGCAAAGAACCCGACGCCCTGTTGCGCATCGGGCCTCATCAGCGTACGTTTCGTGTGGCGTATGCAACGGCTCGGGGCGATTTTCTGGAGCTTGAGCAGAAGCGGTACCTTGTACGGGAGCAGCGGGGACGAGCGTTCGTGTTCCAAGCATGCCCGGAGCTGCGTGAAAAGATCGTCAGCCTTGGCGAGGCGGCTTTCGAAGAGCCGGGGCAGCGCGGGTGATTGAGGGACGCGATTTGAGCCGAGCGCGTGCGAAGCTTTCGCTGAACAGCGCGCCTCCCAAGATGAGCGCACCGCCGACAACCTGGATGGGCGCGAGCGATTCGTGCAGCAAGGCGGCGGCTAGAATCACGGCAGAAAGCGGCTCGAGGTAGCCCAGCACCGCTACGGTTTGCGCGGAAACGCCGCCGAAAGAAGAAAAGTACAGGTAGCACCCGAGCCCTGTGTTGATCAAGCCCAACGTAAGAATCCAACCCCATTCATCGGGTGCTATGCGAAATCCCAGATCGCCTTTCCAAGCCATGAACAAAAGCACAAGAAAGAAGCTGGTCACCAGTTGAAGGGCGGAGCTTGCGACGCCGTCCACGCGGTCGGCTTTCTTGCTGAAGATCACCATGGCGGCGTGCATGATAGCCGACATCCATCCGCAGAACATGCCCCAAGCGGAACCGCCGCCGTCAAGCGTTTGCGCGTTCACCAAGACGGCTCCAACAAGCACGGTGCAGAATCCTACCACGTTGGAAAACGTAAGCCGTTCCTTGAAGAGAAACGGGGAAAGTATCATTACCATAATGGGAGCGCAGTAATAGGAGAGCGACGAGATTCCAACGCCTACCAGGCGATACGCCTCGTACAGAAAAATCCAGCTTGCACCCATGGCTACGCCTGACGCTGCCAGGTACACAAGGTCGGCTCCTTTGGGCAAGCAGGCGGGCAAGCGTCGGGCGGCAATCAGGACGCACACCATCAAAGCGCTCCCTATAAGGGTGCGCAGCAAAACGATGGCATCGCTTGGCAGCGTGATGTGGGCGGCAATGATGCCGTTCGAGCCGAATAGGATCAGCGAGGCGATGAGTTTCACGTACGAAGATTTCATACGCGTTAGTGTGACACGACTTCATCGGATGCGAAAGCGCGCATCGCTCGCAAGCGCGTTTCGGATTGCCGCCGGAACGGTCGGATTTGTTTCAGGGCTGGTTTGGTTGCGGAAGCGAAAGCGGCGCTGTTGGAGGAAGGCTGCTTTTCGAGCGTGCGTGCAGTGCAGCCGGTTTGCACGTGAAGCTCCGCGCATCGATGACCTGCCGTTTGCGTGCGAAGACGCCTCGCGCGCATGACGTTGTGCTACTCTTGTCCGAAAACAATGCGAGACAAGGGAAGTGATGACGTCATGGTGAACGAGAGGATGTACGGGCTGGGGAACGAGCCGTCGGCGATTCGCGAGCTGTTCGCGTACGGGCTGGTGCGCAAGGCTGAAATCGGCGCCGACAACGTGTTCGACTTCAGCATTGGAAACCCGAGCGTCCCCGCGCCCGACGCGGTGAAGCAGGCTGCGCTCGAACTGCTCGATCAGCCAGCCGTGTCGCTTCATGGCTACTCGCCTGCCGCCGGCGTGCCCGAGGTGCGCGCCACCATCGCCGAGAGCATCCGCCGCCGCTTCGACGTGCCCGCTTCGGCTGAGCACATTTACATGACCGTGGGCGCGGCGGCCTCCATCGCCATATCCCTGTCGGCCGTCACGCAGCCGGGTGACGAGGTTATCGTGATCAGCCCCTTCTTCCCGGAATACAAGGTGTGGATCGAAACGGCTGGCTGCGCGTGCGTAGAGGTTCCCGCGCACGTGCCCGATTTTCAGCTTGACATCGATGCCTTGGCGGCGGCCATCGGCCCCAAGACCAGCGCCGTTATCATCAACACGCCGAACAACCCCGTGGGCGCCGTGTACTCGCGCGCGAACCTGGAGGCGCTTGCGAAGCTCCTGACCGAGAAAGAGGCTGAACTGGGTCGCGAGCTGTTCCTGATCAGCGACGAGCCCTACCGCGAAATCGTCTACGAGGGCATCGAGGTCCCCTACGTGCCGTCTTTGTACGCGCGCACCATCGTGTGCTATTCGTACTCGAAGTCGCTTTCGCTTCCGGGCGAGCGCATCGGGTACGTGTTCGTGTCCGACGCCATGGACGACGCGGACCGCGTGTTCGCCGCCGTGGCCGGGGCGGGTCGCGCGCTCGGCTACATTTGCGCTCCGGTGCTGTTCCAGCGCGTGATTGCCGCATGCGTGGACCAGCCGAGCGACGTGGAGGCGTATGCCGAGAACCGCAAGCTTCTGACCGACGGCCTGAGCGCGCTGGGGTACGAATACGTGGAGCCGCAGGGCGCGTTCTACCTGTGGGTGCGCGCGCTGGAAGACGATGCGCAGGCGTTCAGCGATCGCGCCAAGGAGCACGAGCTGCTGATCGTGCCGTCCGACAGCTTCGGCGTGGGCGGCTGGGTGCGCATCAGCTATTGCATCGCGCGCGAAACCATCGTGAACAGCATGCCGGCGTTCAAGGCGCTCATGGAGTCGTATCACGGCTAGGACCTGTCGTGCAGCTTGGTGAAGCTTCGGCTTGCCGGGTTTTTCGATGCTGGCGAATGCCGTCGTGTTCCGTTGGCATCGAAGCGCAGCGGCGCTTGTTTCGTCTTCCGATCTTCAGGGGGCGCTCCGGGGCGAGGATTCGTCTCGGAGCGCCCCCCTTCTTACAGCAGTTCCAGCAGCTGGTCTACGGCTTCGGGCCTGGTTGCCCAGCTGGTTGCGAAGCGAACGACGGTGCGACCGTCGGGCGTGCGCTCCCAGAATCCGAACGAGACGTCGCGTGCCAGGCGATCGCGCGTGGCGTCGTCGAGGATTACGAACTGCTGGTTCGTGGGTGAATCGATGGCTAGCTGGTAGCCCTTGCTGCGGAATCCTTGGGCGATGCGCTGCGCCAGATCGACGGCGTGGCGCCCCATCGCTTCGTAGCGAAGCTCGTCCTTGTCCTCCTCGAAGAGCGTAGCGAACTGAATGCCCAGCACGCGCCCCTTCGCCAGCAGGGCCCCGCGCTTCTTGACCAGCGTGAAGAAGCGCTCGTCCAGCGGATGCCCGAACGCGGCCAGGTTCTCCTGGGATGCCGGGCGCGAGAACACGACGGCTTCTCCGAACAGCGCTCCCACCTTGGTCCCGCCGATGTAGAACGCGTCGCACAGGCGCGCGATATCGCGCAGGGTGACGTCCGATCCAACGGCGGCCAGCCCGTAGCCAAGGCGCGCGCCGTCCAAGAACAGGCGCATGCCGAAGTCGTGGCACACGGCGGCAAGGTCTTCCAGCTCGGGCAAGGCGTACACCGTGCCGTACTCGGTGGGGTGCGATACGTACACCACGCCCGGCGCTACCATGTGCTCGTGGTTGGCGTCGTTCCAGTACGTCTCGCACAGGTTGCGCACGTCGTTGGCATGCAGCTTGCCGTTATGGTGCGGCAGCGCGAGCACCTTGTGGCCGCAGGCTTCCACGGCGCCTGCTTCATGCGTGTGGATGTGTCCGGTGTCGGCCGAGATCACGCCTTCCCAGGGGCGCAGCAGCTGGTCGAGCGCCACTGCGTTCGTCTGCGTGCCCCCAACCAGGAAGTGCACCGATGCTTCGGGTGCGTTGCAAGCGGTTCGCACCAGGTCGCGCGCCGCTGCGCAGTAGTCGTCGGTGCCGTAGCCGGGCGTTTGGTCGAGGTTGGTGGCTGCAAGACGTTCGAGGATGGCCGGGTGAGCCCCCTCCATGTAATCGCTGTCGAAGTGAAGCATGGCGTGCGTTCGGGTCCTTTCTTGCTGGGAGAGCGCACGGCTTTGCCCGTTCCGCAGTTCAGCGGCGACTTGGCAGTACGCGTCTTTTCGGGACGATGATCCGATGCGGCTCGAGCGCGAACAGCTCGGTTGCCGTTAGGGTTTCCTCGCATGATAGCGCACCGTAGCGGCAAGTTTCGGCGCAGACCCCGCAATCGCGGCAAAGGGGAGCGTCGAATTCGAGCACCGTGCCGCCGCCCGCCGCCTTGCCGGCCTTGCGCAGCGCGCCGGTGGGGCAGAACTGGGCGCACAGCGTGCATCCCGAGCAGTGGTCGACGTCGATGCTCAAGCGCGGTGCAAGGCTGCGCGGCACAACGGGGTTGTTGGCGGGCAGCCCGAAGCCGTGCAGGTCGTCGAGCAACTGCCAACGTCGGCGATCGGGTTCGGGGTCCGTTGCGGCGCGGTGCGGGTTGACCAGCGATTTTACAGGGGTTGGCAGCGCTTCGGCTGCCGCATCTGCCAACGTCGAGCGCGCCTGCGAAAGCAGATCGCGCCGCGAAAGCTGCCCGGCGGGGCTCTGTGCGTCCGCCAGGCTTTCGGCTTCCTCGCATGCGCATGTTGTTAGATCGATGCCCCAGATATGGGCGATGCGCTGGGCGTCCAGGGCGGCCTGGGGAAGCCGCGTCACGGCCTGACGATGTTCGCAGGAGGCGCAAGGAGCGCTCAGGAGGAAAACGCGCTGTGCGCCAGCGCATGCAGCATGCAGGATGAGTGCAGCGTCCACCCAGGCCAAGCAAGGAAGAATCAGGGTGCGTTCGACGTCGAGCCCCAGGTTCTCTGCGCCGCGCACGCAGGCGAATCCCATCGTTGCGGGGTTTGGGGCGAACGGCGGATCGTCCGCTTCGCCGTATTCGCACGCTGCACGCTGCTCTGCTTGGGCTTGCTCTCGGGCGGCGGATCCCGCCGCTGCGCACGCTGCGAGCAGCGTGTCGTCATCGTGCGGGGAGATTGCGATCAGCGCATCAACGGGGCAGGCAGTCACGCACGCTCCGCAGTACGCACAGCTTTGCAGATCGATGCGCGGGCCGGAAGCGGCGTCTTTGCCGATGGATTCGTATTCCCTGGCGCCGCAGGTTCCCGCTTCTACGCGTGCTGCTCCCGTGGAGCAAGCGTCAGCGCAGGTCGTGCAACTGGCGTGCAGGTCGCGCTCGGAAAGGCAGCGTCCGCTCGTCAGCACCGCCAGTGGCGGCCGGTCGACAATCCGCTGCGCAACATCTATAACGTTCGGCATGGCGCGTCCCCCTTGTTTGCGCGGTTTCGCAACGCCGTTGCACGGGCGCTACGACGTGTAGTGCTGCATGTAGTCCAAAATCTCCTGACGAGAGTGCAGGCCCGTCTTCGCGTAGATGCGCTTGATATGCGCATGCGTTGTGCCGGGGCTGATGAAGAGCTCTTCGGCAACGCGCTTTTGCGTGAATCCTAGCGCGTACAGGGCCAGTACCTCCACCTCTCGTTCGGAGAGCATGAACTGCCTACCTATCTCTTCGGCGTTGTGCTGCATGGACGCTTGGCGCATGTCGGCAAGCGTTTCGTGCTCGTCGAGGCCCATGATCTTCGACAGCACGCTTTGCTGCTTCTCTTTCCGCTTGTCTTCCTTCTCGTTTTCCAGTTGGGCAACGCTTAAGAACTGCGTGAGGACCACCTGGGTTGACAGCACGATGGCCGTTCCCATGACGGCGCACATGAGCATGTCGTTGGCGGACAGCTCGTAGAACTCGATCAGGGCCACGCGCGTGACGGCGCGGCACCCCCAGCACACCATCCAGCCTGCGATGGCGTAGTAGTACGGGTCGCGCCAACCGCAGCTCATGAACGCGATGATGATGTACCAGCTGAATGCCACCATGAGCGCATTGAGTGTGGTGGTGAAGATGGCGCCGATGTCCAGCGCATCCGGAAACGCCGCATAGCAGATCAGCGCCAGGCATGCCAGCAGTTCCATCAGCACGAAAATCCCCACGGTCATGATGCGCTGATGCCGCTTCGCAACCAGGAAAACGATAGTGCCGCTGATGCCTACGACTACCAGGAATTCGATGAACCGCGTAACGGGCGTAAACGATATGGGCTGGCCGTTGGGGTATCCGCGCAGCATGCCGTCGACTACGGCCAGGCACCCGACGCCGATAGCGGTAGCTATGAGGAATCGCTTGCTGGTCAGCATGCTCTTTGCAAATCCGAAGTAGTCGCTAGGAAGCGTAATGGAGCGGATGTCGTGAGCAAGCGCCTGCTTGCGTGCCCAGCGGATGCAGGGGTATTGCGCTAGAGCGAGGGCGCACGCCACCAGGTTTCCCAGGGCGATGGGCATGAGCGTGCACAGATAGATTTCAATTTCGCTGAGGATGAGCGCGGCGAACACGTACACGGCGGCCGTGATGGTTGCCGCCCCGCGCGCTCGCAGCAGCCAGTAGAAAATGGCCCCCGACGACGCAAGGGTGCACAAGGTGCTCATGGCGAAATGAGCTTCCCAGCTTTGCACTCCGAACATTTCGAACGCGCCCAGAGCTGCAAGGCCAACGGCTTCGAAGAAGATGCAGACGTGCACGAGCGCGTTGGTAAACGACTTCTTTACCCTTCGCTTCGTAATGGCGATGTACAAGAAGAACACGCCCAGGAAAGCAAGCGCCACCAGCATGGCTCCGTCGGTGAGCATGCCCGCATCGGTGCTGGTGTAGCTTCCGTAGCTTGCTACGATCAGGCCGGCGCGACCGAATGCCAAGCCCACGATCGAGGGCAGCAAAGGCGAGAATTTCCGAAATTCATTGCGAGCGGCGTCTTCCTGCTCGCCTTCGAGCGGTGCCGGGGCGAACAGCGACACCTCGTCATGCTGATCAGCTTCTCCTGCAGCATCGTGCAACCGATCGTCCAACCGTGCCCTCCCCCGAAGCGATCCGTTGATATTCCTGATAACAAGGCCTTTCTTGCAAATTATCCCCAAAGAGGGTACGGAAGCCTTGCGTCGAGGCTCATCATAGCACAGTGTTCTATTCAGGTTTGTAACGGGTGCTTGAGGCTAAGGAGGCGGGGTCGTGGGAGATACGAGAGACGTATACCTCGAGCCGAACGAGCGGGCGGTTATCCGCACCGCCGATGTGTACCAGACGATTATCGACGACGGGGTGTCGGGGTATTCCGATACCCTGCTTGCCGTGGTGGCGAACTTCAGCAACGGCGGCGCGCCCGAGGGTTTCAACGCGCAGAGCATGGTGGGGAAGTCCAAGCGCGGCGAGGTCGCGTTGAGGCTGTTCGCTGTGGTCGATCCGGCAACGGGAACGCTTGCGCGCGTAGGGTTCAAGACGCGCGGCTGCCTTGCCATGACGGCGTGCGCGAGCGTGGTCTGCTCTATGATCGAAGGGAAGACCTTTGACGAAGCGCTTGCCGTGTCTGCCGAGGACGTGAAGGAAGCGCTCGACGGCGTTCCGTGGGACAAGGCTCATACGCCGGTGTTCGCCGTGGAGGGCGTGCGCGCTTTGGTCGGCGACTGGCTCATCCGCCAGGGGGCGACGCTGGATCGGCTGAATCGCGAACTGCCATGCGACGAATATTCGGTCACATGCATGCTGTGCGAGCACTGCTCGCTGCGCGATTCGCGCATTGACTTGCAGGTGAGCGAGGCATTGGCGAAAGCGGGCGTGAGGGCATGAGCGAGGTGCAGGATACGCTGTCGGCGGGTGCCGATTTTCAGGATGCGCCCTGCGATTGTGAAGCGGCTGAAGAAGTTGTCGATCAAGAAGCGGTTGCGTTGGAACTTGCCGAGCGCAATGCGCTTGCGGCCGTGTTTGACGACGTGCGAGAGCAGTCGTCCGACAGCCAGTTGGTCGAACCGACGCGCTGGGTTGACCTGGAGTTGGTTCCTGCCCATATGACGGCGGACGAATTCGAGATGTTCGTGTACGAGTACCTTGAAGACCAGCAAGCTGCTGCTCAGGAGCAGGCGAGCGAGGACGAACCTGCCGTTGTGTATCGAAGCGCCACGCGCGCAGTGGGGGTTCCTCCTGCGATTGTGGCGCCCGCGCCTGTCGAGGAGCCGGACGGCGCCGCTTCCGTGGATTGCGCCTGTTTGCCGGCGTTGGATGACGCCGTGCTCGAGGTTGTCGATGCCGGCAATCTCGAGGTTGTTGATGCTGCCGTCGATCTGGACGAAGCGGCTGCTTCGGAGCCTTCTGTGCAAGACGATCGCAGCCCCTTCGCCAATTTGAACATTCCCGCAGGTTATCGGCTGGTCGAGCTTGAAGGGGAGTGGGTTTTGGTTCCGACCGACGAAGACCCGGAGCCCGTCGAGCGCGTGGTCGATTGTACCGGGATCGTGGCTTTGGTGGGAGCGCGCAGCTACTATCTGTACGACAGCGGCCGCATGACCGACACGTTTGCGCACTGGGCGTTTTTGGCGGCCGAGGACAACAACGTGGTGACGTTCGTGGATTGCGTTCGCGAGGAATCCCGCGTCTACCCGCGTCCGCTGCCTGCATCGAGCTTGAAGAGCCCGCCGTTTCGGTTGACTGACGAGGAGATTGACCGAGCATGGGACGAGGTGCGCGAATCGGGCCTCTATCCCGATGTTCAGCAGACGCGCGCATCGAACGGCGACGTGTACTACTTCTCGACCGAGTACCTTACGCCCACATACGCGGGCTCTCTTGCCGAGTGGGCTTCCGTCGAGCGCTACATGAACGTGTAGCTCGCTTTGCGGGCCGGGCCGGCGGCGATGCGCCGTTGCCCCCGCGTCTGCCGCCGACGTGAACCCGGCTGCGCGCGGCTCGGGGCGGGCCGCGGAGCCTTGCGCAGCCGGGCTCACGTCGGCCCCTTCTCATGGCCTTGCGCACGAAAAACCGCCATCGCTGGCAGGTTCTTGCGGTTTGGGGTCGTCGGAAGACTCCTTGCTTTTGGCGGTAATAGAGCGATCTCGCGTTACGCCAGGTCAAAAATCTATAGAAAATTGCTAGGTGTTCGGATGCCTCTCATCGCACTTCGACAACGACCTCAAACCGTCAAAACCTGCCAGCAAACGCGGTTTTTCGTGCGCAACGGGGCGAAGGGGGGCGCGGGGCTTGCGGATGCGTGCCCCATGCGGGATGCGGGCCCCGTGCGGGATGCGATCCCCCCGCAGCAGCGTGGGCGCAAATCGGGGCCTGTGGCAAAAACGGAGAACCTCGAGGGCGCCCGCACGAACGGCGCGCCGGTAAAAGGCGTGGTCACATTTGAAGTGCGGATGAAAAGCGGCTTCATTCGGTTTTGCGGGCGTTCGGGATTGTCTCAGCCCCCCTCGCGCCCAACTTTTCCACCGCCCCTCATCTGCCATTCCCGCTACCCTGTTACACAGCGAGGCCCCGGAGCAATTCCGGGGCCTCGTGCTTGGAGGGAGGGGGAGAGGGGTACGGGCATCTGGCTTGCGCCAAGGTGCCCGTATGCGAAATGGCGTTACGGCAGCAAGTTCAAGCCGGCAAGTTCTTCCTTGACGTCGGCCATGCCGTAGTAGTCCAGGCAATCCTTCGTCGGGCAGCCCAGCTTTTCGTCCCAGCCGAACTTAGCGTACGTCATTTCGAGCGCCTTGTTCCAGTCGTCGCGATCCATTTTGTCGGTGCCTTCGGTGAAGGGCTGCTTGTCGGGATCCTTGGTGAACACCCACTCGGTGATGACGTCGTGGACGTTGCGCATGTCGTTGCAGCCTATCGTGCCGTCGGGGTCCATCATGCCGCGCACCGTTGCGGCACGCTGCAGCGTCATGATGCGCGCGCCCGCTTTGTACAGGTCATCCGTGGACACCTGCTCGCCGGTGACGGCGGTGAAGAACTTGGCTTCCAGATCCAGGTCGCCGCGGTAATCGCGCGTCTTCGAGGGGCTCATGGACATGGGCCACACCCAGTTGCACAGCGTAAGCGAGTCGTGCAGCACGTCGGTCACGATGCTCCACCAAGCGAAGTTCGCCTTGTGCTCGTTCATGGGGGTGTAGTTCTTGTCGGCGTCGATGGCGTCCTCGCCGCCCCAGATCTCGGCAGCTATCTGCTTCTTTAGGTCGAAGGGCAAGCCGCAGCCCTGGAAGTTGACGGCGGAGTGGATCATGTCGTCGCGGTTGAACATCATGTTGTACACGCCGCCCACCTGGCCGAAGCATTCGATGGCGTGGTGCACGGGCCAGCCGCGGTAGTTGATCAGCGCGGAAGCCGGCTTGTCGAACCATCCCATGTCGTCCCAGCGCTTGCACCACACGATGGGGCCGTGCGCGATGTAGGACATCTCGTTGTCGCCCTTGGCAATGTGCTGCAGCACCTTCACCATCAAGCTGGGATCGTTGCTCTTGAGGCCCTCCCAGTCGAACAACGCGTATTCCTCGGGCGGCAGCACGCGCTCGAAGATGCCGGTCGCGTAGCAGTGCGCGATGTCGCGGTACAGCTGCGCGTAGTTGCACCACAAGCCCAGGTCGTCGACCGTAGAGCCCATAGCCTGGTTCCAAATTACAAAATCCTCGGAGCCGTTTTCAACGGTGGTCTTGTCTCCCAAAATCTTGATCATGTACAGGAACGGGAAGTTCGGCACGCAGGTGTTGCCCGTGATCTCGAAGCCGCCGTTGTCCTTGCTGCCGGGTACGCGCAGGTCCGAGTAACAGTGGATGGGGCAGCTGTGGCAGCCGTTCATCTTGATGGTGTACTTCTCGGCTTCAGGGCCGTCGTCCTTTACGGACTTCATGCAGCGGTAGCCCACCGTGTTCAATTCGCCGGGCTTGGGCTCGCCGGTTTCGATGGGGCCGCCTTCGGCCTGCGCCCAGTACAGACCCTTGCGCGCCGTCCAGCGGGAGCCCTTGTCGTAGTACTCGGCCCATTCCTGCTGCGTGGAGGGAACCACGTGGTTGTTGTTCGATCCCACGATATCGCGCAGCATGTAGTCGGACAGCTCCGCTACCGTTTGCGGGTCGGCTACGTTCACGCTGCCGTTGCCTTCGACCACCAGAGCCTTGATCTTCTTCGATCCCATGATGGTGCCCACGCCGGCGCCTGCCGAGTGGTTGCGCGAGTTCATGAGGCATGCGTACGGAACCAGGTTCTCGCCGGCGGGGCCGATGGTGGCCACGCATGCGCTCATGCCCTCGATGCGGTTCAGCGTTTCGGTGGTGGCGCGGGTTCCCATGCCCCAGATGAAGCTGGCGTCCTTGATTTCCACCTGGTCGTCTTTGATGTGCAGGTACACGGGCTTGCTGGAAGCGCCCTCAAGCACGATGGCGTCGTAGCCGGCCAGCTTGATCTTCGCGCCGATCATGCCGCCGCAGTGCGCATCGACCGGAAGGTGGTCGGTGGTGAAGGTGGACAAGAAGCTGATGGTGGTGCGGCCGGCCAAGGGCACGCCCGATGCCGTCAGGGGGCCAACGGCGAAGACGATCTTGGACTCGGGCGCCAAAGGATCGGTTCCTGCGGGAACTTCGTCGTAGATGATCTTGTTGGCAAGGCCCATGCCGCCGATGTAAGCCTTGTAGGGGTCGGTCGGTTGCGTCGTGATCGCGCCCGTGCTGAGGTCGACGCGGAGGATCTTACCGGCCCATCCGTACGATTTTTCGTCAGCCATGTTTGCATCTCCAAATTCTTGATAGTCGGCTCTTTGTTGTGTGAGAACCCAGGGGATGCGTGCGGAACACGGTGACAGAATTCGTCGCCGCCCAGTATGCCTTGCTCTTCTGAAGTGCGCGTACCCTGTTTGAGGGTATTTCGCAAAAATGCCCGATTAAAGCCAAAAGCACCTCAAAGAGGGTAGGGACGTTTGCGTAGGGTAGGCATACTGCAATTGTTGTGTGAACCAGGAAACGCAGAAATGCAAGGATAGCGCGGGACGGGCCTCCCTGGGCGCAAAGGAAAGCGCTCGCAGGGCGGCGAAACCACTGAAACGAGACTCACCATATATGTGAGGGGGGAGTATCAGGCTATGTCAGATACCAATCTGAACAACAACACCTCCGAGGAACAGCGCGCTCAGGCCAAGGAGCCCGCAGCGGCTGGATCCGCTGCGACGCCCGCCGCGTCCGAGGAGACTCCGAAGAAGAAAAACATCACGCGCCGCGACGTGCTGGCCATGGCCGGTTGCGGTGTAGCCGGCTTGGTGGTCGGTGGCGTGCTGGCTTCGTGGGGCGTGACGTCCGCCTCGATCGCCTCGGGGCGCATCGACATTCGCACGACGCCCACCAAGATGATCGTGACCGACCGTGCCCGCTGTTCGGGCTGCCAGCGTTGCGAGATGATGTGCACGCTGAAGAACGACGGTCGCGTGTGCCAGCACATTGCTCGCGTGCGTGTGTGGGAAAACTACAACTGGGGGGCCGGCCCCGACACCGGCGACGGCGTGTTCGGCGACGGCAACGGAGCTTGCGAGTTCACGGTGGAGCATTGCAAGCAGTGCGCCGACCCGCAGTGCATGAACTACTGCCCGGTTCACGCCATCTACTGCGACGAAGAAAGCGGCGCGCGCACGGTAGACGTCAAGAAGTGCATCGGATGCGGCATGTGCCACATGGCGTGCCCGTGGAACATGCCCGTGGTGGACTCCGAAACGGGCGTCTCGACGAAGTGCATTTCGTGCGGCCGCTGCGCCGAGCAGTGCCCCAATGGCGCCATCAAGTTCATCGACTGGGAAGACATTGCTCAGAAGGTCATCGATCAGGGCGTCGTGAGGACGGCGACCCTCGTGCAGGGATAACCCCGGTTCATCTGTTGTTGATGCGCGACAAGCGCATGATTCAAGGAGAGGAGGAAAGGCGATGATGAAAGACGAGGCCATGCTTTCGGTGCTGTCGATGTGCTTTGCGCCGGTTGAGGAAGCCGAATGGAAGCAGGCGTCGACCGGTGCCGCGTGGTCGGATTTCCTTGACGCCGCGCGTTGCGCCATGCAGGACGATCGAGCCTTCGGGGAAACTCCCAGCCCTATCGCCAATGCGCGCAGGCGTTGCCCGTTGCAGGAATTTCTTTCCGTCGGCGAGGTGAACGCCTTGTTCCGTCCTCCTACGTACCAGGAAAAGCGGGCGTTCGCGGCTCGGCATTTCGTTGGCGGGCTTCCCGAGTCGGCTTTGCCCGTCGAGTCTTTGTACCGACCTTGGACCAGCGCGGCAGGATCTTCGCCGTTCTCGCGCAATACGGGTGGATTGTACTGGGGGGATTCGGCGCTGTACATGCGCGATCTCATCGAGCGCTTGGGCTTTCAGGTGCCGCCGGAGTTTTCGGCGTGTCCCGATCATCTAGCCCTTGAGCTTGATCTTGCGGCAACGCTGCTGCGTTTTGACATGCGCGACGAAGCGCGACTGTTCCTTGTGGAACGGCTTGGCTGGCTTACGGCGTATCGGTTGCGGTTGCTGTCGCTTGAAGACGATGCGAGTTTCTACATTGGCCTGATCGACGTGCTCATGGGGATATGGGCGCAGGTTTCGCCGACGGAGATGAGCGCATGACGGGTGTCGAGCACATCGAATGCACGTGCATGCATATAGAGAGGAAACAACTATGTCAGAACACGCTATAACCAGGCGAGGCTTTCTGGCTGGGAGTGCCGGGGCGGTCGCGCTTGCGACGGCGTCCGGGTTCGTGAGCTTCGACGCGTGGCAGCAGGCTCACGCTGACGAGCCGACGAACGGGGAGACGAAGACGGTCCACACGCTGTGCAATGCTTGCTCGAGCAAGTGCGGCTTCTCCGCCTACGTCGTGAACGGGCGTTTGACGAAGCTTATCGGCGACGCCGACCATCCCTACGCCAAGGGCAAGCTGTGCGCCCGCGGCTACGGCTATTCCCAGATTGCCTATTCGAAGGATCGTCTGACCGATCCGCTCAAGAAAAACGACAAGGGTGCGTTCGAGGCCATCACGTGGGATCAAGCATACAGCGAGATCGCCGAAAAGGTGAAGGGCATCATCGCCTCCGACGGCCCTCAGGCCCTGGCCATGGTCCAGGACCCGCGCCCGTCGGGCAAGTACTACACGAAGCGCTTCATGAACGCGCTGGGTTCGGCGAACGTGTACACGCACGGCGCCGCCTGCAACCTGTCGAAGGAAGCCGGCTTCACGCAGGCTATCGGCGCGGGCAATTACTCCAGCGATGTGGCGAACTCCAAGATGACCATGTTCATCGGCCGCAGCTACGCTGACGCCATTCGCCCCAGCTCGGTGGCTTCGTTGCAGAAGGCTCATGACAAGGGCGCGCATATCGTGCTGGTGGACCCGCGCTGCAACAACTCCATCAAGTTTGCCGACGAGTGGGTGCCCATCAATCCCGGCACCGACCTTGCCCTGGTGCTTGCTATGGCAAACGTGCTGGTCACGCGAGACCTGTACGACAAGAACTACGTTGCCGAGAACACCGTGGGCTTCGATCAGTGGGCGAAAGAGCTTGAAGCGTATCCGCCTTCGTGGGCCGAAAAGGTCACGGGCATCCGCGCCGAGACGATCGATCGCTTGGCGGTGGAATTCGCCCAGGCCGCTCCTGCGGCTTCCATCGAGCCCAGCTGGCGCGGCGCGTTCGGCTGCTCGTACGTGAACTCCGGTGAGACGGCGCGCGCCATTGCGCTGTTCAACACGCTATTGGGCTGCTGGAACCAGAAGGGCGGCGCGCTGTTCACTTCGAGCGTTTCCGCTGGCGACGTGGACAAGGCGCAGTTCCCCAGCGTTCCCAAGCCCGAAGGCAAGATTGCCGGCTCCGAAGAGTATCCGCTGGCGCTTTCGGGAATGGGCACGAACCTGTTTGCGGCGCAGCAGGCCAAAGAAGGCGTGTTGAAGGGCATGTTCTTCTACAACTCGAACATGGCTGCCGGGTACTCCAACACCGCGTACCTCAACGAAGCGCTGTCCAATTTGGACCTGATGGTGGTCGTGGACGTGCAGATGTCCGAAACCGCCATGCTGGCCGACTACGTGCTGCCCGACACCAGCTACCTGGAGCGCTTGGAGCTGCCCGAGTTCATCGGCGGCAAGGTTCCGGCGGTGTCGTTGCGCGATCAGGTGCTCGACAAGATTCATCCCAATACCAAGCCGGTCGATCAGATTTTCAGCGAGCTGGCCGACGCGTGCGGCGTGGGAGAGTACTTCCAGTTCAGCGTGGACGAACTGGCTGACGCGCAGCTGAAGACCGTGGGCCTTTCGCTCGACGCGCTCAAGCGAACGGGCACGGCATACTTCCCCGAAAAGGAGTTCTCGTACGGAAACGCTCCCAAGTGGAAGACCCCCTCGGGCAAGGTCCAGTTTGCCAGCGAGGCGTGCGAGAAGGCGGGGCTGTCCGCGGTTCCCGTGTGGGTGGAGCCGGCAATCATGCCGATCGGAAACGAACTGCGTCTGATTGGCGGCAAGCAGGCTATCCACAGCCACACGCAGACGGCGAACATCGAAGACCTCATGCAGATCACGAAGGACTACGATCTGACGCGCGTTTGGATCAACGCCGACGTGGCCGACAGCCTGGGCATTGCCGATGGCGACGAGGTGGAGGTTTCGAACGATCAGCACACGGGTCGCGTTCGTGCAAAGGTGACGCAGCGCATCAATCCTACGGCGCTGTACATGCCCAGCCACTACGGCTGCTCGGTGCCCGATCAGCATACGGCGTACAACGTGGGCTTGCGCCAAATGGATTTCGTGCCCTTCCACATGGAGCCCGGATATGGGTCGGCGATGACGCAGGAAGCGGTCGTCACGGTTAAGAAGGTGGGTGCGTAATGGCTCGCTACGGAATGCTCATCAACACGAAGAAGTGCATTGGCTGCTACGCCTGCCGCGTGGCCTGCCAGCGCCAGAACGATCTGTTGCCTACGCAGCACTTCATTCGCTACGAGGAACAGGAAACGGGAACGTATCCCAACGTGGGGGTGGAGACGGTGCCGTTGCAGTGCATGCACTGCGAGGACGCTCCCTGCGTGGCGGTGTGCCCGACGGGCGCTGCGTTCATCGGCGCCGACGGCGTGGTGGGCGTTGACCACGGTCGCTGCATCGGATGCAAGTACTGCATGGCGGCGTGCCCCTACCAGGTGCGTTCGTTCAACGAGGAAACGGGAACCGTTGACAAGTGCCGCTTCTGCACGGTGTCGGCCGAGGTGACGGGCACGAAGATGTGCTCGTGCGTGGAGGCGTGCCTGACGGATGCCCGCATCTTCGGCGACTTGGACGATCCCGAGTCCAAGATATCCAAGGCCATTGTCGCGGAGGGCGCTCAGCCTATTTCCGGCGACTTGACCAAAGTCAAAGTATTCTACGTGAGGTGATGAACGATGACGTTTGAACCGATTTGGGGCTCCATCATCGCATGGTACCTGTTCCTCGCCGGTCTCGGCGGCGGCGCGTTCGTCACCTCCGCCTTCTTGGGCTGGCGTCATCCCGAAGCGGTGAACATGCGCAAGATCGGCCATATCGTGGCTCCTGTTGCGGTGGTCATCGGCTTGGTCTTGCTGATGTTCGACGCCGAGGGCGGCCTGCACAATCCGCTGCGCTTCGCGCTGCTGCTTACGAACTTCGGGTCTGTTATGACCTGGGGCGTGGTGTTCCTGGCTGGCTTCACCGTGCTTGCTCTGGTGGCGCTTTTGCTGGACATCCTGAAGAAGAACGTGCCGGTGTGGCTTGACATTGCGGGAACGGTGTTCGGCGTGGCCGTAGCCATGTACACGGGTGCCCTGCTGGGCGTGTGCAAGACGTTCCCCTTGTGGAACAACGCGCTGCTGCCTGTTTTGTTCCTGGTATCGGCTTTGTCGGCCGGCGCAGCTTCCGTGCTGCTCATCAGCATTGTGAAGCATGCCGACGAGTTCAACCGCGTGGGCGTGCTGAAGAAGTTCCACTTCTGCCTGCCCATCATCGAGTTGGTTTTGGTGGCTGCGCTGCTGTTCATCACGTCGAGCAACTCGGTTGCAGGGTGGAACTCGGTGGTCAGCTTGGTGTCCGGAGGATATGCGGCGCTGTTCTGGTTCGGCTTGGTGCTGATTGGCTTGGTGATTCCTACCGCCCTGGAGACGTGGCTGCTGTTCTTCAGCCCGAAGGAGTTCGAGGAAAGCCGCAAGGCGCATTGGATCAGCTTCGGCTCCGATGCGGGCGTGCTCATAGGCGGCTTCCTGCTGCGCTACCTGGTGGTTGTTGCTGCGCTGCCCCTTACGATGGTCGTGCCTGCTCTGTAGTCCGAGGCACACGGCAAACGTGCGTGCGCGCCGCTTTCTTGGGAAGGCGGCGCGCTTTTTGTCGGGTCTGCAGGTTTGGCCCGCGCGCTGGGCGAGCGTGCGGAAGCGCTTCGGCTGACGCTGGATCCCTTGCGTTTCGGGGTTCTTCTCGGGATGGTTTCTCTTCGGAACCGCTTGGCACAATGTAAGGTTGGTTTTCTTGTATTGCTTTATAATGGGAACCTTCAAACGAAGGGAATGAGCATAAGCACTACGACGTCATACGAACGCGAATGGTCACCGGTGGGCCTTGCTTTGTCATGCGTGCTGGCCGCATTCGGCTTGTGCTTGCACGCCGACAACCAACTGCTTGCCGTGTACGCTCTCGAGGGCGTTGCGGGCCTGTTCGCATGCTCGTTTCTTATCGGGGTGGTGTCGCTTTGCATGGCGGTGCTGGTTTCGGCGCACGATGAAGAGCAACGACGCTGGTCGATAGGCATTGGCTTGTTCGCCAGCATTGTCGGCGTAGGGTTTGCCCTGCTGACGGGTCTGTTGCCTGCGGCGGTATGCGCTGCGGGATCGGGGCTGTTCCTGGGCTTTGGCCTTACCTGCCTGCTGCGCCAGTGGGGGCGTTATTACCGGCTGTTCACGCATCGCGGCGCGCTTCTGAACACGGCGCTTTCCTTTTTGGCGGCTGCATGTTGGTGGTTCGCGATGGAATTTGCCGGAACTCCCTTTCTGTTCTGCCTGGGTCTTCTTGTTCTGGCCGTTTGCGGAGGGCTGCCGCTTCTTGCGCGGGAAATCGTGCTTGCCGACGAGGTGCGCGCCGGTCTTCGCGACGACTACGTTGCGCCTAAGCCTATCTCCACCATGTCTCAGGCCATGCGCAACGGATGGGCTGCCGTGCTGGGCCTCATGTTCAACTTCTTCATGATCGGAGCGACGTTTTGGCCGTACGCGGGTGGATTGTCCGCAACGGGAATTTCCCCGAAGCCTTTGGCGTACCTGCTTGTGTTCGCACTGGTGTGGTGGGTTGTTTCTCGTACGCGTGAAATCGTCGGCGGCGCTATGGAGTCGTTCTACCGTGCGGCGCTGCCGTGTTCGGCGCTGCTTCTTCTGGCGTATCCTCTGCTGAGTTCGGTTGATGTTTTGCAGGGCTCGATCGCGCTCCAAGTGATTTCGTATCTGGGCGTGGCCGTGTTCAATATTTTGGGCCTGGTGGTGCTGTTCTGGACCGCCAAAAGCTCTGAGGTGGGCTTTTCTCGCGTGTTCGCCATGTTCTGCACAAGCTGCGCCGCAAGCGTTGCGGCGGGGATGGTTGCGTTTCAGTTGCTGGGCGACGGCGCTCAGAAAATCGCGTTGCTCATGTTGGCTGTCTACGTGGTGGTTGTCCTTCTTGCCCAGGTTAGGGCTCGCATCGTCCGGTCTATGGCGCAGTAGGTTGCGCGCCCGCCGCCGGGTGCGAAGGCATCGGCTGGCTGCCCGGTTGCCTAGTTGGGCGTGGCGCGCGGCTTCTCGCTCGGCGGCGGGTACGATCGGCCTCTTTCCTTGCGCACTCTGTGAATTCGCGGCAACGCGTATGTCTTAAATGATTGATCAGCGGTATCATAAATGCAGATGAACAGTGGCGTCGCATGCGGCGCTCGCGGTTACAAAGGAGGAGTTTTTCATGGATGCTCGCGTATACGAACTGCTGAACGACCAGATCAACAAAGAGCTGTACTCGGCGTACCTGTACCTGTCTTTCGCCGACTACTACGAAGAAGAGGGTCTGGAAGGCTTCGCCAATTGGTACGAGATTCAGGCCCAGGAAGAGCGCGATCACGCGATGATCTTCCGCAACTACCTGCATGAGAACGGCCAGAGCGTGAAGCTGCTGGCTATCGACCAGCCCGACAAGGAGTTCTCGAACTACTTGGAGCCGCTGGAGGCTGCTCTCGAGCACGAGAAGTACGTGACCAGCCTTATCAACGACATCTACAGCGCTGCTGCCGATGCGAAGGACTACCGCACGATGAAGTTCCTCGATTGGTTCATCGAGGAACAGCAGGAGGAAGAGGACAACGCCGACAAGATGATCACGCGCATGAAGCTGTTCGGCTCGGATGCCAAGGCTCTCTACGACCTGGATCAGGAAAACGCCGCGCGCGTCTACACCACGCCGTCGCCGCTGGCTAACGCATAGCCGCAAGCGATCTGCCTTTGCTTGTTGGACGCCCCCGCTTCGCCGGGGGCGTTTTTTCGTTCTGCATCCCGGGTGCCGAGGGCGGGCTTCATACGGCTTGGATGGCGGGCTTCGATCGCTTTTTCCGAGCCTTTCGCTTCTCTTTGCCGACCTTGCTGCCGAGTTCAAAAATGAATAAAATCCCCGTCTTTTTGTATATGAGTAGCAAGGTCCTCTTGATGACGGGCAAAGGTCCGTTAGGTAACAATTTCGTTGTTCACCTGCACAAAAACCCTGGAAAGGGTTCGCTTTTAGGGTAAAAGAGAGTACAATCGCGGTGTCCGACAGTTGAATAGAAACGCAATACGAACGATAAGACTATCTTCGCCAAGTAAACAGTCTCGTGCGGTTATTATTGCGGACATCGTGAAAGCGATGGGCTAGTAGGAAAAGCAGCAAAAGCCAAGCGATACTGTCGGTATTCCTTTCGATGAGGCCGGGGCGCAACCCCCGGCCTCATTACGTATTCCCCTGTTCGCGGCTCTCGAAAGCAAAGCGTTACGGTTTGCTTTCCGATCGTCCAGCCCTCGGAAGCCCCACAATCGTGTGCCAAATAGGTAGAGGGGGTTTTCTGGGTATGCGGTAAGGTGTACGGTAATGGTTCTGCGAAATGATCGAAAGGAAGTACAAGTTGCAACAGGCTTTGCTTTGGGCCGCCGCCGGTACCGGATTCACGTTTCTCATGACCACGTTGGGCGCTGCTTCGGTTTTCCTGTTCCGAAAGCGCGACAGCCTGCTGTTCCAGCGCATCTTCTTGGGGTTCGCCGCGGGCGTTATGATCGCGGCTTCAGTGTGGTCGCTGCTCATTCCGGCTATCGAGCGCGCTGAGGAAGCGGGTCAGATCGGATGGATCCCCGCAGCTGGCGGATTCGCTTTGGGCGTGGCGTTTCTTATGGCGCTGCATCAACTGCTGCCGCATTTGCATCCAGGAGATAGCAAGCCCGAAGGCTTGCCCAGCAAATGGAATCGACCCACGCTGCTGTTCACGGCGGTAACCTTGCATAACATTCCCGAAGGCATGAGCGTGGGCTTGCTGTTTGCTATGGCGGCGCAAAACGGCGGCGATCCTGCAATGTTCGGCATGGCCGTAGCGCTGGCTATTGGCATCGGTATCCAAAACGTGCCCGAAGGGGCGGCCGTGGCGCTGCCTATGCTGCAAGAGGGAATGAGCGCGCCGAAGGCGTTTGCGCTGGGTACGTTGTCGGGTCTGGCCGAACCCGTATTCGGCATTCTCGTGGTGCTTTTCGCGGGGCTTATCTCGCCGTACATGCCGTGGATGCTGGCGTTCTCGGCTGGCGCCATGATGTACGTTGTGGTGGAGGAACTCATACCCGAGGCGCATCTGGGCGACCACTCCAACGCCGGCACCCTTGGCGTGATGGCCGGCTTCTTGGTCATGATGGTCTTGGACGTGGCGCTGGGGTAAGGCGCTGCGAACAGGCATGAAAAAGCCCGCAAGCAAAGCGGGCTTTTTCATGTGCGAATCTCGAACAAGGTTGCGCTACTGCGCCGGAGGGGTGGGAGGCTGCTGCTGGTTTCCGGGCTGCTGTGCGTAACCGTACACGGGCTGCGCCTGGCCGTAGGGCACCATGGGCGCGCGCCTCAGCTTGTTGATGTACACGGCGGATACGATAAGCAGCACCATGGTAATAAGGTTGCCGCACAAAAACGAGAATACGGCGCCTGCGATGGCCCAGCCGAAAGCTCCGCCCAGTTTGTCCACGTTGTTGTAGTTGCGCATTCCCAGGATTGCCGCCACCAACGGAACGATGGAGCAGATTATCAACCAGCCCATGAACATGCCGAGAACGCCCAGGCTCAGCATGGCTAGGACAACGACCTCGTCGCCGCTCAGAGAGTCCGCGCTTATCCCCGAGCCGTTGTCGATCTCGATAGCAGCGGAACTCGCGACGCTTGGATCGCTGAGCGCTACGCCGCCGATGCCCAGAAAGATCATGACCAGCAAGGAGCCGGCAACGGCAAGTATGGACAGAATCAAGACGGCAATGCTCAGCCCACGAACTACTTTCGCATCAGAGTTAGGCATGGCAATTTCCTTTCGAACGGTGTACGGTACACGCGTATGTACTATGCTTGCTATTGTACGCTAGGCGGCAAGCCTGCTGCGCTCGGGGCGCGGTAACGGTTCAGTCAAAAGAAAGTTGGTCATGGTCATGGAGAACTTTGAATTCGTGTCGCCGACTCATTTCGTATTCGGCAAAGACGCAGAACTGCAGGTGGGGACAAAGTTGGCCGAACGTGGCGCCCGAAAGGTGCTGCTGCATTTCGGCGGCAAAAGCGCTTTGGCCAGCGGCTTGATCGATCGCGTCAAAGAGTCTTTGGAGGCGCACGGCATCGAGCACGTGACGTTGGGGGGCGTTCGTCCCAACCCTGAAATCACGTTGGTGCGCGAAGGCGTAGCGCTATGCAAGCAGCACGAGGTGGATTGGGTACTGGCTGTGGGCGGCGGGTCGGTTGTTGACTCGGCGAAGGCGATCGCGGTGGGCGCGCGCTACGAAGGCGACGTGTGGGATTTCTTCGAGTCGAAGCGGCCGACGAACGACGTGCTGCCCATTGCCGTGGTGCTGACCATTCCGGCGGCTGGCAGCGAGGCGTCGAAGAACACGGTGGTCTCGAACGATGCGTTGCAAATGAAAACAGGGTATGCGAACAACGCGCAGCGCCCGAAGCTTGCGTTCATGAACCCCGAGCTCACGTTCACCTTGCCGCCGTTCCAGACGGCTGCCGGCTGCACCGATATGTTCTGCCACTTGCTCGAGCGCTTCTTCGACGACGTGGGCGCGGTTCCGGTGACGGACAATCTGTGCTTGTCGCTTATGAAGACGGTGCGCGCCGAGGCTCCGCGTGTTCTGGCCGATCCCGACAATTACGATGCGCGTGCAAACGTCATGTGGGCGGGCATGCTGTGCCATCAGGGTTTGGCGGGCGTTGGTCGGCATGAGGACTGGGCAACGCACGGCTTGGAGCACGAGCTTTCCGCACTGTATCCGGAGATTACCCACGGCGCGGGCTTGGCCGTCATGTTCCCGGCTTGGATGGAATTCGTGTACGACGCGAACCCGGCTCGCTTCGCCTACTACGGGCGCGAGGTGTTCGGGCTGGCTCCCACGGGAGATGTGGCCGCCGACGCTCTGTCGGCTATCGACGAAACCCGTTCGTTCTTCGCGTCGTTGGGCATGCCGATGACCTTGGACGAGCTGGGCGTTGAAGAAGCCGATATCGATAAGCTGATTCCCACGCTCAAAGAGAACAAGGGCGAGCCGTTCGGCAGCTTCAAGAAGCTGAGCATGGACGACGCAAAGGCCGTCTATCGCATCGCTTTTGCATCGGGCGACGAATAGCATGTGATTGTCGGGGGCCGCATGCGGCCCCCGACTTACATGAAGCAGCTGGTTACGATCACGATGGCGGTTGTGAGCAGGCCCGCCACCGCGATGGCCACGCCGCTCATGGCGCCTTCGAGCTCTCCCATTTCGATAGCTTTGGTGGTGCCAACGGCGTGTGCGCAGGTTCCGATGGCCACGCCGCGTGCCACGCGGTTGCGCACGCGGAACACGCGCGTCATGAGCGGCGCGAATATGGCTCCCAGAACGCCGGTTACGATAACGGCCGCCACCGTGATGGAAGTGATGCCTCCAAGCTGCTGGGAAACGGCGATGGCGATGGGCGTGGTGACCGACTTGGGAACGAACGAAAGCGCCATGTCGTCGCCCAAACCGAGCAGTTTGCACAACCCGTACGCGCTGACCATGGAAACGATGGAACCTACCAAGCAGCCGGCGAAAATAGGTGCGAAGTGCTTCTTCAGGATCTGGCGCTGCTGGTATACCGAATATGCCAGCGCTACGGTTGCGGGTCCCAGCAAGAACGAGATCACCCGGACGCTTTCCTCGTAGGATTCCAGAGGAATGCGAAAGATGCTCAGCACGGCGATGACGAATACCACCGTGACCAGGAGGGGATTGAGAAGCGGGGAGTTAACGCGGCGGTACAGCAGGACCGAAAGCTTGAACGTCGCAACGGAAAGCACGGTGCCCACAATAAGCGTGAGAATAAGCGGCGCCATGCTCTACCTCTTTTCCCATCGATCCATCAGGCGCGATACGAACACCACGGTTCCTGACGTAGCCAAAAACACCAGCACGGTTGTTGCTACGCAGACCAGGGCAAACTTCGCCACGTTTCCTTCCAGCAGAGAAACGCACCCCATGATGGCAACTCCGGCGGGAATGAAGAACAGCGACATGTTGTCGATAAGGCACGTGCACGCATCGCCGACATGCCGCGTTTTCAGGAGGCCCGTTCCCAAAAGCGCCAGCAGCAGCACCATGCCCACGATGTTTCCAGGCAGGGTGATGGGAAGTACCGAGGCGAGCGCGCAGCCTGCGGCGTACACGCCCAGAAGCAAGACGAGTTGGGCGAGAATTTTCGCGATGCGCTTTGCGGCGGCGCCGGTTTTCGATCGCCATGATGCGGCGTTTTTCGGGGACGTAGACGCGTGTCCCGAGGCGTCGCGAGAGACGCCTTCGATGTGCTCCATGGTTCGGATCCTCACGTGATGTGCGGATCCGATGCCCGCGCGCGACGACGACGTGCGGCGCCCGCGGGCATCGGATCAATGCGAAGCGGCTAGTTCCTGTCCATCATAAAGCGAAATGCTCGGTTGTCCATGGAGGCTTTCTGGAGATAGAAAAACGATCCCTTTCGCACAAGGCGATCGGGACCGTCGGGCAGCGTCGAAAGACGCGGTGCTTGCGGGCGCTTGGCGTTCTAGTCGTCGGCTCCTACCAGGGAGTTCATGATTCCCGACACGATGCTGATCACGATGGATGCCACGAACGCGCTGCCGAAGGTGGCAATGGCGAACCCAACTTGGAAGATGCCGTTTGCAAGCCATGCGGCTACGTACAGCAAAAACGTGTTTACGATCAGATAGAAGATGCCCAGCGTGATGACGGTGATGGGAAGGCTCAGCACCTGCATGAGCGGTTTGATGCTGATGTTGACAAGCGCCAACATCAAGCCGAAGATGGCGATTCCCACCCATGCCTCGTTGCCGCCGATGATCTCGATGCCGGGAACCAGCCATACGGCCACGCCGACGGCGATAGCGGTGACCAGCCAGCGGATGATGAAGTTCATGGGAAGTCCTTTCACGTACGGTGTCTCGCAGACTACTATACCGTGCGTCGCTGAATGCTTCTTAAAAGAGTTATAGATCCGTTACCGCTTACGCTGGCGTTGTCCTTCGGTTTTGAGCGGGCTTATCTGCACGCAGGCCCGGCATGCTCATGCCGGGCCTGCGTATCAAGCGAGCGTTGGGTTAGAAGCGCAGCGACAGGCAGCTCAGGCCGCCGTCCAGCTTGCGGTACTCGGACGTGTCGACAGTCAGCGTCTGGTAGCCCGCGTCCTGCACGGCTGCCAAAACGGTCGGGTAGCCCTCGGGCACGATGACCGTGCCGTTCACCCAGATGCAGTTGGCGGCGTAGGCCTCGTCCTCGGGAATCTGGATCTTGTTGTACTGAGCGAAGTCGGGCTTCGTCACGAATTCGCCGGACACCAGCATGTTGTTGTCCTCGAGGTAGTTCACGCCCGTCTTCAGGTGCAGGACGAATTCCAGCGGCACTTCGGAGCCTTCGAGGCCCCAGCCTTCCAGGATCTCGAAGAACTGGCGGATGCCCTCTTCATTGGTGCGAGCGGAGCGTCCCACGTAGAAGTGGTCGCCCACCATCATGACGTCGCCGCCGTCCAGCGTGCCCGGGGCAACGATGTGCTTCACGTGCTCGTCATCGAAGAACTGGCGAACAGCGGGCTCGATCTCGTCTTTCTCGCCGTTGCGGCTGGCGGCGCCAGGGTTCGCGATGATGGCGCCCTTGCGCGTGATGACCGCCGGGTCCTCGACGAAGCAGGAGTCGGGGAACTGCTCGAGCGCGGGCAGGACGGTTACCTCGACGCCGCATTCCTTCAGGGCCGCAATGTAGTCGTCATGCTGCTTGCAGGCCAGCTCGTAGTCGGGCTTGCCCAGCTCGGGTGCGGAGGTGATGCCTTCGACCATCGATTTGGCGGGGCGGCGGACGATGACGTTCGTGAACTTGGTCATTGCGAATCCTTTCGCGCGGTTCGGTGCTGCCGGTATTCCTTATGGTGCAAACTGTAGCTTGGATATTGTATACAATCAAGGCGTATAAGGAAAAAGTTACCGCCCGGACACGACGCCTTGGCAACGCGCTCGGACGGCATGACGGTGCAAAGCCCGGTCGATCTTGGGGAAAGCAAGCGAGCACGCGTGAAGCGGGCGTGCGTGAAAAAGGTCGCCACCCCGGCGTTTGCGCCTGGCTGTTTTCGGGAATGTCTAAGGGCTCGTTTGCCCTGTTCTTCGCAGAGGGCAGGGTTGCGCGTATGATATATTGGTATGCAGTGCAGCAGCGTGACAGGCGGATTACATGACAAACGAGTACCGGTCGCTGAAGGGCCATGTGTACGACTACATCGTTGATCTTATTGACGGCGGTGCGCTGGCCGACGACCACAAAATCAGCGAGCAGCAGATATGCGAGGCGCTAGGCGTGAGCCGTACGCCGGTGCGCGAGGCGCTCATTCAGCTTGCCTCCGACGGTTATCTTGAAAACGTTCCGCGCAAGGGGTTTTACGTGAAAAGCGTGACCGAGGACAGCGCTCGGGAGATTGTCGAGGTCATCGGGCCTTTAGACGGGCGGGCGGCTCTGCTTGCGGTGGACCGCATGACCGACGAGGACCTTGCCCAACTGCAGTTTCTGCACGGTTCGATGGAGCTGGCCATCGAGAAGCGCCTGTATAAAAAATACGACGATCTTCAGCGCGACTTTCACGCCTGCTATATGGAGAAGTGCGGAAACGCTCGCTTGGTGGAGCTTATCCGGCAGTTGAACCGCTACTTCATGAAGCGCGAGTACGCCCGCGTTGCCGAATCCGATTTGGACGGCCTTTTGCGGCAGGCAAACGACGAGCATGCCGAAATCGTGCGCTTGTTCGAAAGCCGCGACGGTGCGCGCCTGCAACGCTATATCCGCGATGTTCATTGGAGTGACGACAATGCAAAATTCCTCGTTTGGCAGTAAGGGCGCATGCGCAAGCGTGTTGGAAGATGCCGTGCCGCATCCCGAATGCCCCGTTGAGCGCCAGTGCGGTGCGTGCCAGCATATCAGCGTGGCGTACGCCGATCAGCTTGCTGCCAAAGATGCGCAGGTTGCGAAGCTGTTCGCGCAGGTGGCCGATCCGTCTGCGCTTCTGCCTATTTTGGGAATGGAAGACCCCTATTACTACCGCAATAAGGTGGCGTCTCCGTACGCGCCCGGTCGCAAGCTCCCTGCGCCGGGCGGCAAGGGAAAAGCCGATCGCTCGAAGGAAGGTCGAGGCAAGAGCGGCAAAGGCGGCAAGAACGGCAAGGGCGCAGCTCCCCGGCGCGAGATCTTGTGCGGCATGTATGCCGCAGGTACGCATCGCATCGTTTCCACCGATGCCTGCCTGCTGGAAAACCAGCAGGCCAAACGCATTATCCGGGCCATTCGCGATCTTATGCCGCGCTACGGCATAACGCCTTACGACGAAGACAAAGGGGTGGGGTTTTTGCGCCATGCCATTGTGCGCGTGGGGCATACAAGCGAAGAGGTGCTGGTTACGCTGGTAACGAACGGGCGGGAGTTCCCGGCGTCGCGGAATTTCTGCCGCGATTTGGTCAAGCGCTGCCCCGGCGTCACGACGGTCGTGCAGAACGTCAACGAGCGTCAGACGAATGTCATCTTGGGGCAGCGCGAGCAAACGCTCTATGGCCCCGGCTTCATATTGGATAAGCTGTGCGGACTGAGCTTCCGTATTTCTTCGCAGTCGTTTTACCAGGTCAACGCAGTTCAGACTGAAGTTTTGTACCGCCGTGCCATCGAGCTGGCCGAATTCACCGGCAGCGAGAGCGCCATCGACGCCTACTGCGGCACGGGCACCATTGGTTTGGTGGCGGCAAAGCACGGCGCCGCGCAGGTGACGGGCGTGGACAGCGTGGCTTCGGCCATTCGCGACGCGCGCGAGAACGCCCGGCACAACGGGGTGGAAAACGCCCGGTTCGTGGTGGGCGACGCGGGCGATTTCATGCGCGAGCAGGCGGCTGACGGCCAGCGCGTAGACGTGCTGCTGATGGATCCGCCGCGCGCCGGCGCGAGCGAGGAATTCTTGCACGCTGCCGTGGCGCTTGCCCCGAAACGCATGGTTTACATTTCCTGCAACCCTACAACTCAAGTGCGTGACCTGGCGTTTCTACGTGACCGAGGCTTTACGGTCAAGGTTGTTCAGCCGGTTGACATGTTCCCTCATACCGATCATATCGAGACCGTCGTGTCGTTGACGCGGGAGCCTTGATTCCATGAGATCGTAAGGGCGTAAGGGGGATGGCGGGTTGAAAAGAGCATTCCGGTCTTTAAGTAAAACAGGAGTCGTTCTCTGCGAGGTGGCGGTAGCTGTCGCATTGATATTCGGGTGTTTTCTCAACTTTCGAATGCAGGTTAACTCCTATATCGACGAAGACATGCGCTCTCAAATCGAGGCCGTCCAAAAGAATAGCGCCCTGCTCATTCAAAACGAACTGGACTATTTGAAGAACCTGACCGCTTCCATGGCGTTGACGCTCAGTCATGCGGAATTGCAGACGGACGAGGACATTCTGCAGATCCTTGAGGGCTATGCCGAAACGTCCAACGTCGTCCGCGCGCTTTTCGTCACCTTCGACGGCTGCACCTACACCAGCTACGATGGCTACCAGGGGCAGAATGAGGAAAACACGCGCCTGGACGGGGTTTTGCTGTCCGAGATACGGGAGCCGGTTTTTTCTCAGCCTTTTTACACCGATGAGCTGGATGAAGTCATTTTTGGCGTGGTTGCCCCGGTTACCATGGGCGGCATCCCGGGCGTTCTGGTTTCCTCGTACAACATCAGGGAATTTCCTTCGCTTTTGGAGAACAGCCTGCTGGACGGCACGGCGCAGATAGGGATCGTCAGCAGCGCCGGCAAGGTTGTCAGCGGCGAAACCTCCGATCAGTTCGGCCTTGATATTTTTGACGCGCTATCCGACCTGACCTTCGAGCAGTCATCGGCAGAAGCCATGCGCGCGGATTTTGCCGAAGGGAAGCAGGGGTTTTCCGTATACTCCGCAGGCGACGCTGTGCATTACTGCACGTATGGCCCCATAGACGCGAACGACTGGTATGTTGTGGTGACGATTACGGAAAACTCGCTGCGCGGAAAACTCGTCAACCTGGAGCAGTACGGACTTTGGCTGACCGTGGAGCTGGTCGTCATCATGCTGGGCCTGTTGTGCGCGATTGTCGTAGGCCGACTGCGTGAGCAAAAAAGGATCCAGGCGATTCTGGAGCGGGCAGCCCAAGTGGACGGGCTGACCGGAGTCTACAATCGGAAGGCGGTCGAAGATGCGATCACCCAGAGCATTTCGGAAGCGGGGGAGAACGCGTCCGCTACCTTGCTTGTTATAGATCTGGACGACTTCAAGAATATCAACGACGAGGGCGGGCATCTTTGGGGAGATGCGGTTCTTAGGGAGTGCGCCAGCAGATTGCAAGATGCGTTCGGGGCTGCGGGCATCGTCGGGCGCATCGGCGGCGACGAGTTCGTTGTGTACCTGCCGGGCGATTGGGACGTTGACCAGGTGGAAGAAAAAACCAATGCCCTGATCCGCGATTTCTACGTGCTGACCGACGCTGGCGAAAGAAAAAAGGTCTCCATCAGCGTTGGGATGGCCCGGGCCAGCCTTGGGAAGAACTCGTTTCTTTCGTTGTACCAGTTGGCGGATGCCGCGCTGTACCGTGCGAAGCAAACGGGAAAATCGAAGCTGTCCGATTGAGCGTTGCCCAAGCTGTCTTCCCGCGTGGCTCGAGGCTCGGACGTGCTTCAGGACAGAGCCCTTAGGGAGGAGTATGATATCGCCAAGACGCTTGGCGTCCTGTTGGACTTGAAAGCCCCGTTTGGGCTTCGCCGCTTTCGAGTGGGTTCGATCGGCGGGATATGCGAGAAGGGGAGCGAACGTGAGCGAATCGAACATCCTGCGTCAGCGCATTGCTGCCGCCGTTTCCGAGCGCGACTTGGCGAAGCCGGACGCCCCGGTGCTTCTTATGGTGTCAGGGGGGTCGGATTCGACGGCGCTGGCATATTTGGCTCGCGACCTGCACGACGAAGGGCTGGTGGGCCCGCTTGCCATGTTGCACGTGAATCACAAGCTCAGGGGCGAAGACGCCGATGCCGACGCGCGGTTCGTGGAAGAGCTTGCCGAGCTTCTGGCTGTGCCGCTGTTCTTGTGCGAGGTCGATATAGCGCGCGAGGCGCAGCGCACGGGCGAGAACGTGGAGGCCGTCGCGCGGCGCGAGCGCTATCTTGCCGCGAACGAAGCGCTCGAAAGCCTGTGCCTGCACGCGTCCGCACCGCTTGCGGACGGGCGTATTTTCACGGCTCACACAGCCGACGACCGCGTGGAGAGCTTCTACATGAGGTCCATCGTGGGTACGGGGCCGGGCGGCTTTCGCGCGATGCGGTACCGAAACGGGCCGGTGGTTCGTCCGTTGCTGGACGCGACGCGCGATGATCTTCGGGCGTATTTGGACGACCGTGCACAGGCTGGCTTGCCGGTGGCGCGCGACGATTCGGGCGCGCTGTGGCGCGAGGATGCCACGAATGCCCATACCGACCGGTTTCGCGCGTACGTGCGCCACGAGATCGTGCCGCGTGCGAAAGAGCGAAATACCCAGCTCATGGAAGTGCTGTGCCGAACCATGAACCTGATCGCCGACGAAGACGACATGCTCGAGAGCCTGGTGGACGATCTGGTTGAGCAGCATGCGTCCTGGATCGAGCATGTTCCCGGGCAGTCCCCCGATTTCGATGCCGGTTGCGTTCTGGCCCCCGAGCTGGGAGAACAGCCCGTTCCGTTGCTTCGTCGCGTGGCGGTGCGCATCTTGCATCACATGCTGGGACCCGAAGCGCGGGTGGAGACTGCTTCCGTGGACGCCGTGCTGGCCGCATGGGGCGAAGCGCGCCCAAGGGGCGGGTACGTGGCCAACGTGCAGGGCGATTTGGCTATCAGCGCCAACAAGCAGGGCGTGCGCATAGAGCCCATGGCTGCGTTTCGTGCGCGAAGGAAGCGGGTCTAGCGCCTCGCGCGCCTGCGTCCATTCGGGCTTGTTGGAGAAGTGCGCCGTTTTCTTGTGCGCTTCGCCAAGGTGGTACAATACCCGTCATGGAAAACGAACAGAACATTTCATCTCAAGAGTCCGCAAGCGCCGAGGCTCAGTCGGCTGCGCCTTCTACCCAGCCCGCACCCGCCGTCGACGTCATTTTGGCCAGCGGGTCGCCGCGACGCCGCGAGCTGCTGGAGCGGGAAGGCGTGGAATTCACCGTCCGCGTGTCCGAAGTTGACGAAACGTTGGAGCCCGATTTGCTTGCCGACCCGCCCGAAGCGGCTAAAAAGCTGGCAGAGCGCAAAGCCGGAGCCGTGGTTCAAGAGGTCCTGTCGGGCGATTACACGGGCATGGCCGCCGTTTTGGGCGCCGACACCATGGTGGTGTGCGAGGGCGAGATTTTCGGGAAGCCCGTGAGCCTTTCCGACGCGAAGCGCATGCTGCGTCGACTGGCCGGCACCACGCACGAAGTGATCACCGCCGTATCCGTATGGCTGGTCGCCGCGCCCGAGCCCGACCAGGTATCGCTGGGCTTCCGCACGTTCGTGGACAGCGCTGCCGTGACGTTTCACGAGCTGAGCGACGACCAGATCGTCGAGTACCTGCGCAAAGGCGAATCGTTCGACAAGGCTGGCGCGTATGCCGTCCAAGGAGCCGGAGCCGATCTTGTGAAGCACGTGCAGGGCGACCTCGACACGGTTATCGGCTTGCCGGTAAAGCGCTTGCTCGAAGAGTTCCCGGACTTGAAGACTTCGCTCGCCTAGCGCTTCAACGACGGACGGTTGCTTATAAAGCCCCAGTTCCTGCGGCACAATGTAATTATCGTGGCATGTGGGGCGGCGTTACCGTATTGTCTCCTTTTGCTTGGAGGGCAATGGTACACTAACCGAACTCATGGTAAGCGTTGACGTCCTTGCTCACGTAATGCGCATTCGCGCATGGGCGGTCAAGGATACGAATGGAAAGCGACGAAGAGGCCGAAACCGTGCATCAAGACATTGCGGAGACCCTGTTCACCGAAGACGATCTAGCCCGGCGCGTGGGCGAAATCGGGGCGGCGATCACGAACGATTACGCGAAGGTCGCCGACGAGGGCATCGTGCTCGTGTCGGTTCTGCGCGGCGCTGCAATTTTCATGGCGGATCTGGCTCGTGCGATTGAGCTGCCGCTCGAGATGGACTACATGGCCATTTCGTCGTACGGCAACGGCGCGAAAAGCTCCGGCGTGGTGCGCATCCTCAAGGACCTTTCCTCCGAAATCGAGGGGCGGCACGTTATCGTGGCCGAAGACATCCTCGATTCCGGCCTTACTTTGAAGTACCTGTTGAAGAACCTGTCGTCGCGCGGTCCTGCCTCCATCGAGGTTGCGACGTTGCTGCGCAAGCAGACGCCGGCGCAGGCGAAGATTGATTGCAAGTATATTGGCTTTGAATGTCCCGATGAGTTTATCGTAGGCTATGGGCTCGATTTCGCGGAGCGTTACCGCAACCTTCCCTACATCGGCGTTTTGAAGCCGGAGATCTACTAACCCGAAAGCAAGGCTTTATGGCACAGCAAAACAAACAATCACAGTTTCAGCAGCCGAACCCTCGGACGACCGTCATATCGGTCATCCTGTTCATGATCATTGCCTTTTTCGTAGGGCAGCAGTTCATGAACATGTCCACGTCGGGGTCTATGCCTACCGATCGCCTGATCACCTCGGAGTTCGTTCAGGCCGTCGAGCAGGACCGCATGACGAAGGTGGTGTACAACGCGGGCGACTACACGGTGTCCGGCACGTACTACCCGGCTATCACCGCGGGCTCGACTGCGGCCGACGCGTTCAACGGGGCTTTCCAGGCGCTGAACGCGAAGATGGCAACCATCAAGAATCCTGAAACGGGCAAGGCCTTGGGCGGCGTGGGAACGTCCGACTTGAGTTCCGTGACCTTGGGCAGCGAGCATAAGTTCACGTCCACGTACGCAGGCGGCTCCATCGGCGAGCTGATGGCCGCTCACCCGAACGTGCCGTACGAGGTGCAATTGCCCAGCCCGTGGGCCAGCATTCTGTCCACGCTGCTTCCCATCATCCTGATCGGCGGCCTGCTGTTCTTCTTCTTCAATTCCATGCAGAAGGCGAACAACTCCCAGATGAGCTTCGGCAAGGCTAAAACCAAGAAGAGCATCGAAGAGCGCCCCGACGTCAAATTCTCCGACGTTGCCGGCGTGGACGAGGCTGTAGAGGAGATGCAGGAAATCAAGGACTTCCTGGCGAATCCCGCCAAGTACCAGTCCATGGGCGCGAAGATTCCGCGCGGCTGCCTGCTGGTGGGCCCTCCGGGCACCGGCAAGACGCTGTTGGCGCGCGCCGTCGCTGGCGAAGCGGGCGTTCCGTTCTTCAGCATTTCCGGCTCGGACTTCGTCGAGATGTTCGTGGGCGTGGGCGCGTCCCGCGTGCGCGACCTGTTCCAGCAGGCGAAGGAAGCTTCCCCTTCCATTATCTTCATCGACGAGATCGACGCCGTGGGCCGTCAGCGCGGCACCGGTTTGGGCGGCGGTCACGATGAGCGCGAGCAAACGCTCAACCAGTTGCTGGTGGAGATGGACGGTTTCGAGGCCAATGATTCCGTGGTGCTGATCGCGGCGACCAACCGTGCCGACGTGCTCGATCCCGCCTTGCTGCGCCCCGGCCGTTTCGATCGCCAGATTGTGGTGGACGCGCCCGACGTCAAGGGTCGCGAGCGCATCCTGCAGGTTCACTCCAAGGACAAGCCTTTGGGCAGCGACGTCGACCTGGCAAAGGTGGCGAAGCTCACCCCCGGCTTTACCGGTGCGGATCTTTCCAACCTTATGAACGAGTCTGCGCTGCTGACCGCCCGCCGTGGCAAGAAGATCATCACCCAGCAGGAAGTCAGCGAGTCGATGGAGCGTGTTATCGCAGGTCCCGAGCGCAAGGGTCGCGTGTTGGACGAGCGCACGAAGCACACCATCGCGTACCACGAGAGCGGACACGCCCTGGTGGGACACCTGCTGCCCCATGCCGATCCCGTGCATAAGATATCGATCATTTCGCGCGGCCGCGCGCTGGGCTACACGTTGTCCATTCCCAAGGAGGACAAGGTGCTCAACTCGCTGGGCGAGATGCGCGACGAGCTGGCCGTGTTCATGGGCGGTCGCGTGGCGGAGGAGATCTTCTGCGACGACATCACCACGGGCGCTTCGAACGATCTTGAGCGTGCTACCAAGATGGCGCGCGCCATTGTGACGCAGTACGGCATGAGCACCGAGCTGGGCACGCAGGTGTTCGGCCAGCCCAATCACGAGGTGTTCCTGGGCCGCGACTACGGCAACACGCAGGATTACTCCGAGGAAACGGCGCGCCGCATCGACGACGAGGTTGCGCGCATCATGAAGGAAGCGCACGATCGGGCGTACGACATTCTGGTGAGCCATCGCGAGCAGATGGACCTGATGGCCAACGTGCTGCTGGAGCGCGAAACCGTGGAGGGCGAGGCGTGCTTGGCCTTGCTGGACAACACGTGGGACGAATACCTGAAGCACGAGGACGAGATCATCGCCAAGAAGGAGGCGGAGGAGCGCGCCGCGCGCGAGCGTGACGAGAAGCTTGCCGACCCCAATTGGAAGGAAGAGCCGATCGAGCCGGGCGATCAGGATCCGAACCCGCCGTTCCGCGCGCCCGCTGCGCCGGATGCGGTGGCGCCCGCTGCGCCTTCGAACGACCCCGCTGCTCCTGCGCCGTCTGACGCTTCTGCGGGTCAGCCCCAGTCCAACGATGAGAAAGGCGACGGAACCGCACGATGATGTGGCGTTGCGCTGACTATACGTTTGATACCAGGATGCCCATCGTGATGGGCATCCTCAACGTTACCCCCGACTCCTTTTCGGACGGCGGTATGCACGATGCGCCCGAGGAGGCGCTGGCTCATGCGCGACGCATGATGGACGAAGGGGCCCGCATTATCGACGTGGGCGGCGAGTCCACGCGCCCGGGCGCGCAGCCCGTGTCCGAGGCTCAGGAGATTGCCCGCGTGCTGCCCGTGGTGCGCGCGCTTGCATCCGAGGGCGTGTGCGTGAGCATCGACACGCGACATGCGGCCGTGGCTCGCGCGTGCCTGGAGGCGGGTGCGGCCATCGTCAACGACGTGTCGGGATTCACCGATCCGGCTATGGTGGAGGCCGTGAGCGAAAGCACGTGCGGGCTGGTGGTCATGCACATGCAGGGCGAACCTGCCACCATGCAGGACGACCCCACGTATCGAGATGTCGTGGTTGAGGTGCGCGACTGGCTGCGCGATCAAGCGGCCATGCTGGAGGCCAAGGGCATCGCGCGCGACCGTATATGCCTTGATCCTGGTCCCGGATTTGGGAAAACGCCGCAACAGACGCTGGAGCTGGTGCGCAATTTCCAGGAGCTGGCGCGCTTGGGCTACCCCGTGATGGTGGCGGTTTCTCGCAAGAGCTTCCTTGGATATGCGTACGGCATCGAAAACCCTGCCGATCGTGACGCCGTGTCCGCTGCTGAGGCGCTCATGGCTTGCGAGCTAGGTGCGAGCGTGGTTCGTGCGCATAACGTGAAAGCTACCGTGGAAGCGCTCAAGGACCTGCGTCCGTACGCGCTGATCGGGCTGGGCTGCAACGTGCCCTTGGTGGCAAGCCCGGGTGAGGAGCGCGAGGGCAAGATCGCCATGCTCAATCAGGCTATCACCGAGATGTGCTCGCTGCCCGACACGCAAATCATCGACATATCGAGCTTTTACGAAAGCGAGCCGGCCTACTACCTTGACCAGGACGTGTTCGTGAACGCCGTGGTGCTGCTGCGAACCGGAATTGCCCCGAAAGAACTGTTGGGCTACCTGCAGGCGATCGAGAACAGCCTGGGCCGCGTGCGCCAGATCGAGAACGGTCCGCGGACGTGCGACCTCGACATTCTGGACTATCAGTTGTACGTGGTTGATTCGGAAGTGCTCACGTTGCCCCATCCTCGTTTGCTCGAGCGCGATTTCACCGTGAAGCCGCTCCTGGAACTGCATCCCGGTCATGTGCTGGCTAACGACGTTGTGGTGACGGACGAAGGCGTAACGGTGGGGAAGGCCGCTCGGTTGTGAGCCAGCTGACGCTTCGCGTGCGCGACCTTGATCGTGTTGCTTCGACGAACGACGAGGTGAAACAGGCGCTTGAGGCGGGCGAGGACGAAGGCCTGGTGGTGCGCGCTCGCGTGCAGACGGGCGGCTACGGTCGGCAGGGCCGTACGTGGGTCAGCCCCGAGGGCGGGCTGTACTGCTCGTGGCTGCTTCGTCCCGAGGTTCCCGCATTCACGCTGCCGACCTTGAGCCTGGTCGTGTCGATGGCCGTTCGCCGGGCGTTGGCTGGCCTTTCGCCTGACGCGGTTCAAGCTGTAGCGATCAAGTGGCCAAACGACGTGGTGCTGGTATCGACGACGGCTTCCTGCGCTAGCTCGGCGCCCTCTGCGACGCCGATCGCGATGGACCGTTCGACGTTCAAGAAACTGTGCGGCATCTCGCTGGAGGCGCATGCGGGCGGGGTGTGCGTGGGAACGGGCGTGAACGTCATTCCGCCGGTCGAGCGCGCCGAAGTGGGGGGCAAGAACGTACCCGCGTACGTTGCCGACATTGTTCCAGCGTTGGCGCACGAGGATCCCACGGATGCGCTCGACTGCGTGTTCGATGCAATCGCAATCGAGTTTTCCCTGCTCTACCAGCTATGGACGCGCGATGGATTCGAGCCGCTTGCTGGCGAGTACAACGAGCATGCGCTTCTTTCGGGCAAGCAGGTGCGCCTGGTTGATCGAGAAGGGACGCTTATCGCGGAAGGGACGGTTGCGCGGGTTGATTCTTTCGGCCGGCTCGTGTTGTGCGACGACGCCGGCCTGGAAACCCCCGTCACTTCGGGCGAAGCCCATATCGCGTAGGGTCGCCCTTGCAGCGGCGATTGCGGCGTCGCAAGCGCATTGTCGCCCGAAACGTACGCTTTCTGCTCGAAAACCGTACGTTTCGGGCGACAATATGGATGGCGCCGGGACATTGAGGCCGTTGGGTCCTTCGCGCGTTCCGCGCTTTCCGCTTCCGCATCCGATCTCCGAGCCTTCGTGGAGTATGCATACGGTTCCTCGTAATGTGCTCGAAAGGGAGTACAATAGAGCGTTCTCTTTGTACGAAATGAGCGAAAGGCAGCATCGAAGGCATGGTAGCAACGAGTGAAACGACGCCGTCCGGGTCTCTTCAGACGGCGCCTCCGCAGGGTTCCGGATCGCCCGAACGAAAGCATCCGAAAGAAGATAAAATCACGCGCATGGGCACGGCGTCCATTCCTCGCCTGATCGTGGAATTTGCCATCCCCTCTATCCTGGGCATGTTGGTGAACGGCGCATACAACCTGATCGACTCCATTTTTCTGGGGCAGGCCATGGGCGAGATCGGTCTGGCTACGGCAACGGTTGCCATGCCTATTATGACGGTGTTCATGGCTATCGCCATGCTGGTGGGCAATGGCGGCAACGCATTGGCCGCGCTGCGCATGGGCGAAGGCAAGCGCGACGAAGCCGAGCGAAGCTTGGGCAACACCGTTTCGCTTTCTATCGTCATGTGCATCATCGTGGCCGTGATCGTGCATATTCCGATTTGCATAGACGGGTTGTTGAAGGTGTCCGGCGCAACGCCGGAAGATTGGGAATATGCGCGCTCGTTCATCCAGATTATCTCTCTGGGATTCATTTTCCAGTGCATCGGCATGGGCGTGAACAACTTTATCCGTACTGCCGGTGCTCCTAACCGTGCGCTCTCCACCATGATTATTGGCGCGGTGGCCTGCACGGTGTTCAATTACTTGTTCGTGATGGTGTTTGGCTGGGGCGTGCAGGGAAGCGCGCTCGCCACGGTGTTCGGCCAGGCAATCTCGTGCGCGTGCGTGCTGTGGTACTTCATCTTTACTAAAAACGTTCCCATGAAACTGCGCTTGCGCAGCATGCCCCTTCATGGTCGAACGGTGGGTCTTATCATGTCGCTGGGTTTGGCAAGCTTTGCGGTTCAAGCGGGCATGGCCGTGGTCAACTTCGTGTTGAACAACCTGCTGAATATGTACGGTTCCATGAGCGTTTTGGGTGCGGAAGGGGCCCTTGCATCTATCGGCGTGGTGCAACGCGTGGCCATGTTCGCCGTTCTGCCGTTGATTGGAGTTGCCATCGCGATACAGCCCCTGCTGGGCTTCAACTACGGCGCCCACCTGTTCGAGCGTGTGAAAAAGACGCTCTGGTACGGTATTTTCGGCGCTACGGGCATAGGTTTGGTGCTGTGGGCCCTCGTGCACATATTCCCGGAAGAGATCGTGGGCTTTTTCGGCATCGTGGATCCGAACTTGCAGAACTTCACGGTGTTCGCGCTGAAGGTGCAGCTTATCATGCTTCCGTTCATTGGGTTCCAGATTGTGGGATCGAACTACTTTCAGGCTACGGGTCAGCCTGCGAAGTCCATCTTCTTGTCGCTGACGCGTCAGATTCTGTTCCTGGTTCCGCTGCTTGTTTGCCTGCCGATGGTTTTGCCGGGTTGGTTCCCGCAGTTCACCAGCTTGGATGCGCTGTATTTTGCCACGCCGATCTCGGACTTCCTGTCCATTTTTGTTACGGTTGTGTTCATCGTTGTGGAAATGGGTCGACTCAAGAAGCTCGAGGCGGGCGAGATCAAAGCCAAGTTCTAAAAAGAAGCGCGGTATCGGACTGTTTGAACGATACCGCGCGTTCATGTTTGCAGCCGTGCGTTTGCTTCGGCTCGCTTTGCGCGAATCGGCGATTGTCACCCTTGCGATGACCTCTTGATTCACAATTAGGGCAACGTGCGCTAGCATAGACGCCTTGCAGTATCGAGTTGAGATGAAGGAGAGTCTTCGCATGGAAGAAGCACGCAGCAAGGTGCAGAAGAAGGGCGCGGCGTCCCGCACGCGTTCGATAGCGTTCGTCGGCCTTTCGATCGCCATCATGGCCGTTTCCGCTTGGGTGACTGTTCCGCTGGGTCCGGTTCCGTTCACGTTGCAGATGTTCGCGTTCGCGTTTGCCATTCTGGTGCTCACGCCCAAGCAATGCCTTGCCGCGATTGCCGGCTATCTGGTGCTGGGCGCTATCGGGTTGCCGGTGTTTTCCAGCATGCGCGGCGGCATCGGCGTTCTGGCGGGTCCCACGGGCGGTTACTTGTGGGGATGCCTGGTGGGCGCAGCAGTGGTGCTTCTGGTGCTGCATGCGCTGCGCGGTCGTTTTGAGGGTGACGGGAAAGTTTCCGTGGTGAAGGGGCTGGTGCTGGATGTTGCCGTTTGCCTGGTGTTTCTGTGCGTGGTGTACGTGTGCGGCTGGGCGCAGTTCATGGCGGTGACCGGGACCGATCCCATGGCTGCGTTCATGACTACGATTGCTCCGTTCGTGGTGGTCGACGTGCTGAAGATGGTGGCGGCTGCCATCTGCGCACGTGCCGTACGCACCGCCGTGCCGCAGCGATAAGCGCGACGACAGAGCGCGCGTATCCGCGATGCGGATTCGCGCATGGAACGGGGAGGGGGGGGGGGGGGGGGGGGGGGGGCCGCCCCCCCGGGGCCACCCCACCCTCCCCAAAATAACACATAGCTTTAAACACGCCCCCCCCGGCGTACCCCCCCCCCACCCCAAACAAA
>NZ_JBQKFQ010000015.1:0-43925 GCF_052119225.1 Paraeggerthella sp. LCP19S3_G8 | reverse complement strand
TCCGGGGCGGGTCGGCCAGCAACCCCGCAGGGTCTGCTTCATCGTAATCCGCTTGCGGATCGAGCTGGAAAAGAAAAGACCCGGCAGAGCCAGGTCTAACTGTAATGGGGGGAGGGGCTACTCCACGCCCACCATAACGTCGGTGGACTTCACGATGGCAAGCGCCTCGCCGCCTTCTGCCAGCCCCAGCTCTTCAATAGCCTCGTTGGTGATGGAACCCTTGATGAGGGAACCCTCGGCGGTTTTCAACGCCACTTGGCCGTTGACGGCGCCCTTTTTCACGGATGCGATGGTTCCGGGAATTTGATTGCGGGCGGAGATGCCTGCGATGCGCTTGGTTCCGGCAGCGAACATGACGTTGCTGGCCTTGATGATAGCCGTGGCGCTCATGCCCTCGGCAAGCCCCAGGTCGGCGATGGCCTCCATGGTGATGTCGGCTTTGACTACGGTGGATCCCAAGTTGATGGACACCACGCCGTTGACGGCCCCTTCGGTTATTCCCGAAACGGTGCCTTTAAGCTGGTTGCGAGCGGAAATCTTCATGTGCGATTCCTTTCGTTGGGGCCTCCGGTATGTCGGAGGCCGATTGGGTATGGCCGCAGTATCGCAGCACCCGACGGTTTCGTGAAGAAATCGGGCGGAATCGTCTCCCATTTGTATTCTTGACCGGCTTTTGCGGGCGGTATTCGGGGCGCCCGGTCACCGTGTCTCGCTTTCGACCTGCGGTCGGCGCTTGCGGCAACGGCTCAATCCCGCTTACGCGGTGCGTGACGTCCCCCTTCGCTGTCAAAACGGACGAGTTTTGCGGCGGTTTTCGGCCTTTTCGGGGCGACCCGGCTGCGGGCGTTTTGCAACATGCCAGGTCAGAAGCTTGCCGCCGGCCATTATCCTGATTCGAGGACCAGCAAAACTCGTCCGTTTTGACAGCGAGGGGGGCCGGGCGGCCCAAGCCGGGCAGGTTCGGGGTTCCTACACGCCTACGGTCATGTGCATGGCGTAGAACGCGAAGCGCACAGCGAACGAAGCGGCAAGGGCCAGCATTCCGGCGCCCGCAGTGAGCAGCAGCCGCACCGTGCCGGTGCGCCGGGCAACGGTGAAGGGGTCGATCGACGCGGGCGCTGGCAGCGTTTTGCGCAGCGAGGCAACGGCGCACAAAGCAACGGCCCCGGCTTCCAACGTCAGGTACAAGCCCAGCAAAAGGCCAAGGTTGGGAACAAGATCGGTCGCGCGCGTCGTGGTGGTGACAATGCCTTCAAGCGCTTGCCACTCCAAGGCTAGAACACCCGCGTTCGCCGCAGCTGCGCAGGCCGTAACCGCAAGCGCGACGAAGGCCGCGCGCCGCGACGGCTCCTGGCGAGCGAGCGCCAGCCCGAACAGTCCCACGATGGGCCCGCTCGACAGCGCGTTCAGCCACAGCGTCAGCGGCGCGGTGGGCAGGTTCCACGTGGGAACCGAGGGCACCGAGTACGCCACGCCGATAAACCACACGAACGCGAGGCCCGCCGCGATGGTGGGCACAAGCCAAACGGTGCGAAAGGCGCGGGTAAGGTCGTTGCGAAACGAGATGATCCAGTAGATGCCGCCAAGTGCCAGAAACGCCACAGCGGCCACCACTTCGTTCGAAAGCGGCGATCTGCCTATGCCCGTAATCACGTACAGCGCGTTCGCCGGGGTGCCCAGATGCGTGGCCGATGCGATGAGGCCGGAGATGGCCAGCACAAGCGGAACCACCAGATGGCGACTGATGGCGTCGGCGCGGTCCTTCTTGCTGGCGCGTACGATAGCCGCGGCCATAAGCAGATAGCCTATCACGCCTGCGGGTGCGATGGTGGTGAACAGCACGAGCGTGATCTCGTTGATCGCCGTCTCCATGAGCGTCGGGCCTCTTTTCGCGTGTCGTGGGCGGTGGTTTCCGATACGTGCATCGGCAACCACCAGTATAAAGAATACGGGCGAGCGGAGGGAGACCGCTCGCCCGTATTCCGGGAGGATACTGCTTTGTGCGAGACGTTACAGGGCAATTCCCATGAACAGTCCGTAGAATCCGATGCGCGCTACGAACACGCCGACAGCCACGATGGCGCACGAGCCTACCATAAGCGCCGGCGCGAACGCCTTCTTCGACGCGACGTAGGCCAGCACTGCTCCCAGCAGACCGCACGCGGCGAACGCTGCCAGCATCATGCCGATGGCCGGAACCAGCTGCGCCGCCGATCCCCAGATGTTGCGGATGCCTTCAAGCCCGGCGATCTGCATGCCGAAGCCCGCAGAGGCTACCACAACGCCGGCCAGCGTGAGGGCCAGAGCTATCGTGCCGGCGCCCTTCGGCAGTCCTACCTGGGCGAATCCTACAGTGCAGAATCCCAGCACCGTGCCGCCGGCCACCATGAAGCCCACCATCTGAACAATGGACGTCGGGGTGTTCCACGTGGGGATGGTGTGCATCATGTACGCCAGGCCGCAGAACGCCGAGAACACGACGGCCAGAACCGACAGCGCAATCAGGAACGCGCGACGTGCGCCTTCGGACAGCTTTCCTGCCAGGCCAAGCGCCCAATAGATCACAGCCGCTACGACGAACAGCACGCCCGCCAGGATCTCGTTCGAAAGCGGCGAGGATCCCACGCCCGCGAATACCCCGAAAGCTCCCAGAGGGCTGGCCAGGTGCATGAACGCACCCGCAAAGCCCACGGCCAGTACTGCCAGCGGCAGCGCGGTCCAGCGGTCGAGGCGCTTTGCGGCCGCCTGGTCGGGCTTGCCTGCCAAGAACGCGTACGTCAGGACGATGAACGCTCCTGCGCCCATGGGAGCGAGGGTGGTGAACACCGCCAGTGCGGCATGCTCGAATCCGGAACCCATGTTACTTCACCTCCGTCTTGTTGGCCACGACGCACGAGGTCGAGCCGCACGGCTGCGCTGCCGCGCAGTTCTTAATGTAAAAGTTCGGCGTGGTCACGCTGGGATCGGGCAAGGGCGCTACCGCCGCGCGGCCGTCGCCTTGCTCCAGCTGGTCGATCGGCCCGAACTCGATGGCGCGCATAGAACACGCCTCCACGCACATGGGCTGCTTGCCTGCGGCTACACGGGACGCGCAGCCGTCGCACTTCACGCTGTGGCCCTTCTGGCGATCGACGTGCGGGTTGCCGTACGGGCAGGCCAGCTCGCAGTAACCACAGCCGATGCAGCGATGCGTATCCACGGAAACAATGCCCTTATCGTCTTTGTGCATTGCGCCGGTAGGGCATACGTGCGTGCATGCCGGGTTGTCGCAATGGCTGCATGCGAACGACGTGTAGTACGTGTAGGAATCGGTGCTCCAGGTGCCGTCGGCCGCCTGGGTCCATCCGCCGCCCTCAAGTTCGTACACGCGGCGGTACGAATAGTCCAGCGGCAGGTCGTGATAGTCGCGGCAGGCCGCTTCGCAGGTCTTGCAACCCGTGCAGCGCGTCGCGTCGAAATAGAAACCGTACTGCGTCATGGCTTACCCCTCCACCTTCTCGATCGTGCCGATTACGCTGTGCTGGCCCGTGCCCTTCGACACCGGGTTGCAATGGCGGCTGGTCAGCGTGTTGCTGCAACCGCCGTGGTCGATGCGGTCGCCCTGCATGTCGGCGCGATGCCAGGCTCCCTGCGGGTACATGATGGTTCCGGGAATGACGCGGTTCGTCACCTTGGCCGTCGTGCGGATTTCTCCCTGCGCGCTGACCAGGCGAACCTTGTCGTTGTCCGCGATGCCGCGCGAAGCGGCGTCCATCGGGTTGATCCACGCCTGGAACGGAGCTAGCTTGTGCAGCGTCGGGTTGGCGGCGTACGTCGAGTGGGTGGTTCCCTTGTGATGGAAGTCCACAATCTGGAACGGGAACTCTTCGGTCGTGGAATCGGGGCCGTCGAAACCAGGATAGTACACGGGGATGGCCGAGATCACGTCGCCTTCCTGCAGATCCCACGTCTCGGCGATCTTCGCCAGCTCGGGGGAGTAGATCTGGATCTTTCCGGTTGCCGTTTTAAGCGGGTTTGCCACGGGATCCAAAATGAAGTCGTCAACCTTAGTGGACGGTTCGATGTCGTACGTGAACGCGCCCATCTTCACGCCCTCGTCGTACGTGGGAAGCTCGGGCTTGTCTTCGCGCAGCTCGTCGTAGAGCTTGCGGCACCAGTCTTCGCGGGTCAGGCCGCCCTCGGAATACTCGTCGTACACGCCCAGGCGCTTCGCCAGCTCGCCGCACACCTCGTAGACTTCGCGGCGCTCGAACTTCGGACCGTAGAGGGGCTGGCCGAAACGGATGCCCTCGACGTCGTTGGACTCGCCGGCGGCCGTCAGGCTGTACGTTTCCTGCGGGGTCAAGTCGGGCAGGACGATGTCGGCCCAGTTGCACGAGTCGGTCCAGGCGATGTCGTACTGCAGGATGAACTCGCACAGGGTTTCGTCGCGTAGGATATCGGTGGTGAAGTTGATGTCGGCGTTTTGGTTGGCCATCATGTTGTTGCCGTAGTTCACCAGGAATTTGACGCCCACCTTCAGGCCGTCGGCATTCTGAATGCCCGCGTTGGTGGCGGTCAGCTTCGCGCCGTCGCGGATGGCTTCGGGCCACAGGAAGTTCGGGAACTTCGCCTTGATGGGGTTCTTGCCCGTGGGCAGGGTGTTCAGGCCGATGTCGTCGTTGCCGATGGTCCCGCCCGACGTGGTGCCCGGCTTGCCTACCTGGCCCACCAGCTGCGGCAGCACCATGATGGCGCGCGAGGCGTTGTCGCCGTTGGTATGCCGTTGGGGCCCAAGGCCCTGGCAGATGTAGCACGGGTCGGATTCGGCAATCTCGTGCGCCAGCTTCACGATGCGCTCTTCCGGCACTTTCGTGATGGCGGATGCCCACGCAGGGGTCTTCTCCACCTGGTCGTAGCCGGTGCCCAGGATGTAGTCGCGGTAGGACAGGTTCTTGCCGCGAGCATCTTCGGGCATGGTCTCCTCGTCGAAGCCCACGCAGTACGTGTGCAGGAAGTCCAGGTCAACCAAGTTTTCGGTGATGAGCACATGGGCAAGGCCCGCTACCAGGGCTGCGTCGGTGCCGGGCACGATGGGAATCCATTCGGCGCCCTGGTTCGTGCAGGTTTCGTTGCGGCGCGGGTCGATGACGATGACGCGCGCGTTCTTCTTCTCGCGAACCACGTTCAGGTCGTAACCCGGGCCGTCACCGGCCATGCGCATGTCGTTCGGCGCGAAGCCGAAGAACACGACAAGCTCGCCTTCCTGGATGGTCTTGAGCGAGCGGTTGCCCCACGACTTGCCGTACGTGTACGGGTACGCCCCGAAGCTGATGGACGCGCTCGAGTAGCTGCCGTAGCGCGTGACTTCGCCGCCCAGCAGGTTGAACAGGCGGAAGAAGGGATTGTTCATCATGATGTTCTGCTCGACGCCCGAGCATTCCTGGATGAACACGGCCTCGTTGCCGTACTGCTTCGTGATGCGCGTGAATTCGCTGGCGATGATGTCGAGCGCCTCGTCCCAGCTGATGCGCTCGTACTGGCCCTCGCCGCGCTTCGTGCCCTCGACGCGCTTCATCGGGTAGTTCAGCCGGTCGGCGCTTCCCAGCCACGGGCGGATGGAGCGGCCGCGCAGGCAAGCGCGCGCCTCGACGGCGCCGAACGCGGGGTCTCCCGTGTTGTCGGATTCGACGTACTTCAATTCACCGTCCTGCACATGGCACTGCAGCGGGCACGCGCCTCCGCAGTTGACATGGCAGTGCGTCCAGACGATCTCCTCGTTGCCAGCCGCGTCTTCGGCATAGGCTTGCGGAGCGTCGGCGAACAGGCTTTGGGATGCCGCTCCGCTTGCGGCGGCAAGCGCGCCGAGCGCGCCCGTCGCCTTCACGAAGGTGCGGCGGGTCAGTCCCTGGGATGTCGTGGTGTTCGACATGCAACCCCCTCCAATACTCGTAGGTTCCTCGTTTGCTTCGTGCGCCTTGCCTTCGCCTCGTCAACGCTCGGCAGGGCACGTCCATGCAGTTCGAACTGGCGAAAACTATAGATGTTTCGGGGTTGCAACCTTGTCACCAGAATGTTGTGATATTTTCGTTTCCCCAGGTAAAAGCTGTCACCATATTGTCGAATGGCTGAGTTTCACCCCGTTTTTCGGCATGAGAGCGTCTGTTAGAATGGCACCACGACAACCAAAGGAGGGATTCCGTACATGCGCGCGCCTACCGCACTCAGACCGGACGTCCCCAGCTTCGGGTACGCTGCATTCCTGTCGATAAACGCAACGTCGATTTGGGGAGGAATCTTCCCGTATCTGTCCGCACCGTGCCAGACCCCGCTTACTACCATTGTATTTTATACGGTGCAGATAGCGTCGTTTTGGGCTGCGTTCTGCGTATGCATGGCGGTCACATGGGCGCGTCCGGCCTTCGCCCGGCGGGCCCATGTTTTGGCGTTTTCCGTTCCGCTGGCGTTTGGTCCGCTGATGCTGGTGGGCGCTATGTACCTGGAATCGCTGGCGTTCGCGCTTATCGTGGTTGCCGCAGCGCTCATAGGCGTGGGATCGGCCGGATACCTTATGAGCTGGCAGCGCGTGTTCGCTTCGCTCGACAGCGCACGGGGGAACATGGCGCTCATCAAGGGCACGGGCTTTTCGGCGCTGCTGTACTTTTTCCTGTGCTTCATTCCCACGGCTTTGACGGCGTACTTGATTCCGCTTGTGCTGGTTCCGTTGGCGGGGCTGTGCCTGTGGATCGCGGCGGAGGGCACCGACGACGCGCAGCCTATGTTCGACGACGTTCCGCGCGAGCATGCGCTGGTGTATCGCAACGCCTTGCGCGAGAGCTTGCTGCCGGCGCTTTCGGTGGGCGCGCTGGGATTTTGCTCGGGCGCCATTCGCTTTATTGCGGTTACGCACCAGGACCTGCTCAGCACCATCAACATCTTTTCCATGTTCGCGCTGCTGGCCGTGGTGGCGGCGTTTTACGGAGCATGGCGTATACGCACCATCCACGTTGACTTGATGAGCGTTTTTCGGGTGCTGTTCCCGGTGGCGGCGACTTGCTTGATCGTGCTTCCGTTCGCGGGCGAGTGGTTCACCATCATTGGCAGCGGGGTTACGTACGCCTGCTTCATGCTGGCCACCGTGCTGGTCATGATGCACTGCGGCCAGATATCCCGCGATAGCGGCATCAATCCGGTGTTCATTTTCGCGTTCTACGGCACCATCACGTACTTTCTGCAAATGTGCGGGTACGTGGTGGGTTACGCTTCCGGCAGCGAAGTCACCTTGGGCGTCGAGCAGCTTTCGTTCGTGGGGCTGGTTGCGCTGTACGTTTTGTTGCTGGTTGCGTTGGTCGGTCGCAGGGTGGGCAAGCTGCACACCAACCGCCTGGAGTTTCTTATGCTCACGCCGAAGGCTCGCCGGAAGGAGGCGTCGGCGGAGATTGCCGTGAGCCGCGCCGTGCGCGCTCGCACGACGGCCGAGGCGGATGCGTCCGAAGAGGGCCGGGCGAGCGCGGCGAAGGGCCGGGCCGCGCGAGCGGCGGGCTCGAATCCTGCGGTGTCGGGCGAGGCGAGCTCTTCCGCGGCTTCGTCTGCGGTTGCGGTTGCGGGATCGGCGCCTTTGGTGGATCGGCTGTCGAAGCAGTGTCTGCGATTGAGCGAGTTGTACGGGTTGTCCAGTCGAGAAGCCGAGGTCATGGAGCTTGTTGCGCGCGGGCATTCAGGTCCCGCCATTGCCGAGATGCTGTTCATATCCGAGAACACGATGCGCACTCACAGCAAGCGCATCTACGCCAAGCTGGGCATTCACAAGAAGCAGGAGCTGTTGGCTCTTCTGGACGAGGTGTAGCCGCAGGCTGGCGGCGGGGCGGGGTGTGGCGTGCGGGCATGGGGCGTCCGGCTCTGCCGGCGCGGGCGTGGGCATCCGGCGTGCCGGGGGCCTGGGGCGGCGACTTGCGCCCGCTTTTTCAGTTCGCGTGGCGGCCCCATCTTGCTCCCGCAGCGCGTGGCGCTCCCCTCGCTGTCAAAACGAGCGAGTTTTGCGGCGGTTTTCAGCCCTTTCGGGGTGCCTCGGCTGCGGGCGTTTTATAACATGCCAGGTCAGAAGCTCGTCGCCTGCCATTATCCTGATTCGAGGACCAGCAAAACTCGCCCGTTTTGACAGCGGCAGGGGATCGACGGCGAACGCGACCGTCCCCCGACGGCTCGCGGCCCCGACGGCGACCGCGACCCCCCCCCGACGGCGAACGCGACCGCGGCCCCCCGTCGGCGAACGCGCCTGTTGCGCGGCCCGCAACGACAGGGCGACCTCCTGTTTTCGCCGTCGTGCGTGTGGCGAATCGGTCCGTTTCCGCGCCGCAACAAGGTTGCCTTATCTTACTTTGATATACTTGCTTATAGAAGAAGCAAGAAGCGGAGGTGAAGCGGATGAGCGAGCTCGTGGTAGGGACGATCCTGGTGCTGCTGATAGGCGCCCTGTTTTTGGCGCTGGCCTGGAACTACTGGCATGGGCGGTGGCTGCGGTCGATTGCGGGAAACACCGTGGCTACCGACGAAGAGCTTGCTTCACCTGAGCAGAAGCGGTTGGGCAAGCGTATGTCGGCGGTCATGCTGGTGTGCACGGCGGCGCTTTTGCTCCTGCTGGGGTCGACGTACGTGCGCGAACTGGGAGGTTTCGACTTCGTAGGCATTGCGATATTCGCGGCTATTGGGGGTATCGTGGGTTCCTGCGCGTGGGCATGCCTTGCTACCTGGCGCGATAATCGTGCGATTCGGAAAAGATCTCAGCAAGATAGCGAGCCCTTGAGCGAGGACGCCAAGCTTGATCGACGCGCGGGCATTGTTCTTGCCATCATCCTGGGTATCTACCTGGTTGTATCGTTCGTGGTTGCTCCGCTGGCGAAAGGCTGACGCTACCGCGATCTTTTCGGGGCGCGCCGTGCGTGGGCCGTGCCGCCGCCTGCGCCTTCGGCGGTGACACGCCTTCTCGAATGTGGGACAATGGCAGGCGAACTATTCGAAACTTCGCACGTTAGGTATCAGAATCATGTCTGCCCAGTTCAACATTAAAGCGGCCGATCCCGCTTCCGTGGATCTATTGCAACGCGAATTGGCCTTGCCGCGCTTCATCGCGGCCACGCTCGTCGCGCGCGGCATCGAGCGCCCCGAAGACGTCCGTCGCTTCCTTGCGCCCTCTATCGAGCGCGATTGGCTTGACCCGTACATTATTCCCGGGTTGTCCGAGGTGGCCGACGCTCTGGAGGCCGCTGTCAAGCGCGGCGACCACATCTTGGTGTTCGGCGATTTCGACCTGGACGGCATTTCGGCCACCACGGTGCTCACTCGCGGTTTGCGCGCCCTGGGCGCGCAGGCTACGCCGTTCATTCCCCTGCGTTTCGAAGAAGGCTACGCGCTGTCCGAGGCGGCGTTTTTGCGCGCGTGCTCGTTCGGCCCGGACTTCATCGTGACCGTGGACTGCGGCATCGCCTGCAAAGCGGAGGCGGCCATGGTGGTGGAGGCCGGTCTCGGCCTGGCCGTCACCGACCACCACGAGCCGGTTGACCTGGTGCCCGAAGGCGTGCCCGTGGCCGATCCCAAATGCGATCCTGCCTGCCCCAGCGCCATTCTTGCCGGCGTGGGCGTGGCTCTCAAGCTGGTGCAGGTGCTGGGCGGTCGCCTGGGGCAGCCGCACCTATGGCGGGACTACACCGACTTCGCCACCCTGGGAACGGTGGCCGACCTCATGCCCATGCGCGGCGAGAACCGCGCGCTCGTGGCAGACGGCATCGCGCGCATGAACAAGGCGCCCCGCCCGTGCATCGCGGCGCTCCTTGCCACCAGCGGCGCCATCGACAAGCCCATCAGCGCCACCAATTTAAGCTTCTCGGTCATTCCGCGCCTGAACGCCGCCGGCCGCATGGGCGACGCGCAACTGGCGCTCGATCTGCTCATGACCGATGACTTCGAAGAGGCCAATCGCTTGGCGGCCGAGCTCGAGCACGTGAACGACCAGCGCCGTGCCATCGAGGCGGAGCTTTCCGAGATCGCGAAAGCCCGCGCCGCAGAGGTGTACCAGGGTCAGCGGGCGCTTGTGGTGTCGGGCGAAAGCTGGCACGAAGGCGTGAAGGGGATTGTGGCAAGCCGCCTGGTCAACACGTACGGCGTGCCCAGCCTGCTGTTCACCATCGACGGCGACGAGGCGCGCGGCAGCGGTCGCAGCGTGGGCCAGGTGAACCTGTTCAAGGCCGTGGAAAGCGCATCCGACCTGCTCACGCGCTTCGGCGGGCATGAGGCCGCCGTGGGCGTGACGCTGCCGGCCGACAAGCTCCCCGAATTCGAGCGGCGCCTGTGCGCCTACATGGACGAGCTGCCCGAGGGCGCGTTCCATCCGCTTGTGAAGATCGACGCCTGCGTGAGCCTGGACGAGCTGACGTTGGAAAGCGTGGCTCAGCTGGACAAGCTTGCTCCGTTCGGTCAGGAGCATCCGGTGCCCGTGTACTTGGCGCGCGACGTGACGCTGGTGAACGCGCGCGCGGTCGGCGCCGAGAAGAACCACTTCTCGTGCTCGCTCACGGACGGGCGAGCCACGGTGGCCGGCATCATGTTCCATTGCTCGGACATCGAAACGCTCATGCGCACCGACAGCGTGGTGAACGCCGCGTTCGAGGTGCAGATCGACGAATGGCGCGGCCGCAAATCGGTGAAGGCCATGCTCCAGTCGCTGGCTCCTGCGCGTACGTGTGGCGCGCTGGAAGCGTGCCTCAACCCTGAAAACCTCAGCTTCGTGGCCGATCTGTATGCCACGAGCGATGCGGAGCTGTGCGCCAACGTGCAGCATCGTCCCGAGGACGTGGAAGCGTACGAGGCTGCGCTCGAGAAGAACCGTGCGTTCTGGGAGGCCAAGGCCGTCGAGGATCCCGAGGGTTTGGAGCGCGATATCGTGCGCGCCATCATCGGCGACCGTCGGCTGCACGACGCCCAGCGCGACATCTTGGACCACCTGGACGCGGGACGTTCGGTTCTTGGCGTGATGGTGACGGGACGCGGCAAGTCCCTGACCTTCCAAGTGCACGCCGCCATGCGCGCGCTGGCGAACCACGAGGTGAGCCTGTTCGTGTATCCCTTGCGCGCGCTTATTGCCGATCAGGCGTTTCATCTGCGCGAAGCGCTGGATGCGTTCGGTGTGCGCGTGGTCACGCTCACGGGCGAGAGCACGCCCGAAGAGCGTCGTCAGGCGTTCGCTGGATTGGCTGACGGCATGTACGATATCGCCCTGACCACGCCCGAGTTCCTGGCGTGGCATGCGGATGAGTTTGCCGCTACGGGTCGCGTTCGCTTTGTGGTGGTGGACGAGGCCCACCACGTGGGCTTGGCGAAAGCCGGGCAGCGCGTTGCCTACGCCACCATTGGCGCCGCCATTGCGAAGCTGGGAAGCCCCGCCCCCACGGTGCTGGCGCTTACCGCCACGGCCGACGACGACGTGACCGCCGCCATCGAGCGCGAGCTGCCCATCGATTCCTGCGTGTTCGACACCGCAGATCGTCCGAACCTGGCGGTGGACGACCGGCGCAACCTGCGCAATCGCGACGACTACCTGGCCAATCTGGTGGCGTCGGGCGAAAAGACGGTCATCTACGTGAACTCGCGCGAGCAGTCCGTGGCCGTTGCGCGCAGCTTGCGCAAGCGCGTGCCGCAGGTGGCGCCGCTCATCGGCTTTTACAACGCGGGCCTTTCGCGCAGCGAGCGCAAGCGCATCGAGGAGCTGTTCCGCACCGATGCGCTGAGCGTGCTGGTGGCCACGAGCGCGTTCGGCGAGGGCGTGGACATTCCCAACATTCGCCATGTGGTGCTGTACCATCTGCCGTTCAACGAGATAGAGTTCAACCAGATGAGCGGCCGTGCGGGGCGCGACGGGCAGGGTGCGAGCGTTCACCTGCTGTTCGGGCGCAACGATTGCTCCATCAACGAGAGCATCTTGCGCGACATGACTCCCGACCACGATTGCTTGGCGCAGGTGTACCGCAAGCTGCGCAGCTTGCAGCGCGAAAGTTCCGATACGTTCTTCACCTTGGGGAACGCCGATTTGGCCGCCGCTGCCAGCACGGACGTCTTCCCGGTGAGCCCCGCTTCCGCGGCATGCGGTGTGGCGGTGTTCCGCGAACTGGGCCTCATCGAGACCCATACGGCGTTCGGCGCCGACGGGATGGCGCGATCCATTCACGTGAAGGACACGCAGGATAAAGTGGAGCTGACGGACAGCGTTCGCTATCGCGAAGGTTTGGGGGAGCGCGAGATATTTCACGCGTTCCGCGACTGGGCGATGAAGAGCGATTCTGCTAGCCTGCATATACGCGTTTCCCGGCCCATTTTGCCGGGCAAGGCGCTGCATGGAAAGGAGGGCGACGATGACTAAGAACGATCGCGAAGAGCTGCTGGGCGAGGCCCCGAAATCGACGGGCAGGCAGACGGTCGAGGACAATCTGCTGGGCCGTCCGCATGTGGCCGAGAAATCGTTCGCTCCCGAAGCGAAGAAGGACGCTCAAGCGTCGCATACTCCCGAGGACCGCTTCATCGAGCTTCAGCGTTTGACCTCGACGTATCTTTCCGAAGCCGACGAGGCTCTTCTTGCCAAGGCGTTCCGCTTCGCAAGCGACGCGCACGAAGGCCAGTGCCGCAAAAGCGGCGAGCCGTTCGTGGCCCATCCCGTGGAAGTGGCCATTATCCTGGCCGATTTGCGCATGGACGTGGAAACGCTCATCGCCGCGTTGCTCCACGATACCGTGGAGGATACCAGCGTGACCGCCGCCCAGGTGGCCGAAGAGTTCAACGACCAGGTGTCGCAGCTGGTCGAGGGCGTGACGAAGATCACTCGCATCGAGGTGGAGAGCTTGTCCGACAAGCAGGCGGCCACCATTCGCAAGATGTTCGTGGCCATGAGCAAGGACATCCGCGTGATCGTCATCAAGCTGGCCGACCGCCTGCACAACATGCGCACGCTGGGCGCGCTGCGCGAGGACCGCCGCATCTTCAAGGCGCGCGAAACCCTGGAGATCTACGCGCCCATCGCCCACCGCCTGGGCATCAACTCCATCAAGTGGGAGCTTGAGGACCTGTCGTTCTATTATCTGGAACCCAACAAGTTCAAGCAGGTCAGCCGCATGGTTACGGAAAGCCGTGCCGAACGGGAGGACTACCTCAACCAGATCATCGGCATCCTGCACGACGAGATGGGCAAGGTGAACATCCAGGCGCAGATCATGGGCCGCCCGAAGCACCTGTACTCCATCTACCAGAAGATGACGAAGAAGGGCAAGGGCTTCTCCGAGATTTACGACCTGATCGCCGTGCGCGTGATCGTGAAGTCGGTCAAGGACTGCTATTCGGCTCTGGGCGCGGTACACACGCTGTGGCACCCCATGCCGGGGCGTTTCAAAGACTACATCGCCATGCCGAAGTTCAATATGTACCAAAGCCTGCACACTACGGTCATCGGCCCTGCCGGTCGGCCGCTTGAGGTGCAGATTCGCACCGAGGACATGCATCGACAGAGCGAATACGGCGTGGCTGCCCACTGGCGCTACAAGGAGAAGGGCGGCAAGGGCGGCGACGCCATCGACCAGCAGCTGGCGTGGCTTCGCCAGATGGTGGACTGGCAGGACGAGTCGCAGGACTCGCGCGAGTTCCTGAAGGACCTCAAGGTTGACCTGGCGCCTACGGAGGTGTTCGTCTTCACGCCGAAGGGCGAGGTCATGAGCTTGCGAGCCGGATCGACCCCGGTCGATTTCGCGTACGCCATCCACACGGAGGTGGGAAACCACTGCGTTGGCGCGAAGGTGAACGGCGCCATCGTGCCTCTAACGTACGAGCTGCAGCTGGGCGACCGCGTGGACATCCTCACGCAGAAGAGCGCAAGCCCTTCGCGCGACTGGCTCAACATCGTGAAGACGCCGAGCGCGCGCAGCAAGATTCGGTCGTACTTCAGCCGGGTGAGCCGCGGGGACGATTTGCAGAACGGCCGCGACAAGCTGACGCGCGAGATGCGCAAGCACGGCCTGGGCATTTCGAGCGCCCAGTCGATGCGCGCCATCAAGAGCGTTGCCGATCACATGGGCTACAACGATCCCGACGACATGCTGGTGAACATCGGCACGGGCAAGGAAAGCGCCCAGCATGTGTCGAACCGCCTGCTCAAGATCTTGGTGGACAAGGGCAACGAAGAGGCCGAGACGCTCGGCTTCGGCGCGTCCGATATGTCCACGGGCAAGCTGCCGCCCATGCTGACGTCGGTGAAGCGTCCGAAAAAGCACGAAGCCCATACCAGCAACGGCGTGGTGGTGAAGGGTATCGACGACGTGCTGGTTCGCTTGTCGCGCTGCTGCAACCCGGTGCCCGGCGACGAGATTCTGGGCTTCGTGACGCGCGGGCGCGGCGTGTCGGTGCACCGCGCGGATTGTCCGAACGCAACCGACCTCAAGCAATCGCCGGAGCGCATCATCGACGTGGCGTGGGAGCGCGACCTTCCCAAGAACACGTCGTTCAAGGTGGAGGTGTTCCTTGACGCGCTCGATCGCATGAACCTGCTGCGCGACGTGACCGTGGTGCTGTCCGAAATGGGAGCGAACGTGCTGAACTGCTCCGTCACGGCTCATCGCGACGGCATGGCGGAGATGCGCTTTTTGTTCCAGGTTTCGGACATCAACCATATCGATACCATTTTGAGCAAGCTGCGCGGCATCGAGGGCGTATTCGACGCTCGCCGCATGGTGCCCAAGCAGGGCAACGGAAAGAAAAAGTAAAGGAGGCCGTCCATGGCTCAGGTGAAGAAGGTCAAGAGCACGTGCGTGCCCGTCGAGTTCGTGACGCTTGGCATGCTGGGCAACAACGTGTACATCATCTCGGACGGAGAGGCCACCATCGTGGTCGATCCTTCCTGCAAAGCCGACGAGATTTTGAAGGCGGTGGGCAATCGCACGGTCGATGCCATCGTTTTGACGCATCGCCACTCCGATCACGTGGGGGCGGCGAAGGAGCTGCGCGACAAAACCGGCGCAACCGTCATCGCGTCGGCGATCGACGCGCCCATCATCGAGGGCAAGAAGCAGCTGCCGCGTGACGACATGCGCACCGAGCCGTGCCCGGTTGATCATGTTGTCAGCAACGGAGACATCGTGAAGATCGGCTCCATGCCGTGGAAGGTGCTGGTCACCCCCGGGCACACCGAGGGCAGCATGTGCTTGTTCCTCGACCCTCAGTTCGGCACGAATCCTGCGGGAGATCCGGTGCTGATCTCGGGCGATACGCTGTTCTGCGGATCCATCGGCCGGACGGATTTCCAGGGTGGCGACATGAACGCCATGCGCCGCTCCCTGAAGCGTTTGGCGGCGCTGCCCGACGAGACGGTCGTTTTGCCAGGGCACGAGGCTTTGACCAAGATCGGCAACGAGCGCAAGCGCGTATTCGCGTTCTACGCGTAAGGAAGCAAGGCTGGACGGGGCCGCCGAGCGAAGAGGCTCATGCCTCGCCTCGGCGGCCCCGTCCTTCTGCTCCGTTTTACCTGCTGCTTTGCTTCATCTTCAGCGATAACGCTAGACATACGAGCGCGAACAGGCCGAAAGCGGCAAGGCCGGGCGCGTTCGTGCCGAAGGCCGCCATGGACGCTGACAAAACCAGGGGCGGAAAAAAGCCGCCCAAGCCTCCCCACATGGAGACGATGCCGTTTGCCGGCCCGGCTTGCTTGGTGAAGTACAACGGCACCAGCTTGAACACCGTTCCGTTGCCGATGCCGCAGGCGATGCTGATCAGGTAGATGCCTCCAAGGTACGCCGGCAGCCCGGGAGCCAGCGCCAGCACGGCCGCACCTGCTGCGAGCGCAACGAATACGCAGGCCAGCAGCTTGTAGCAGTCGAATCGATCGGCCAGCCACCCGCCCAAGACGCGAACCGTTGCGGCAGTCACGATGAAGATCGAGGTGGCGGCTCCTGCGCTCACGCCGTCAAGAAGGTAGTGCGACGTGAGGAAGTTCGGCAGATACACCGTCAACGCTACGAACGCCCCGAAGGTCACGAAGTAGAACAGCGAGAGGATCCACAGGCGTACATCTGCGCCGATCTGCTTCATCTGCTGCACGATGGGGGTCTTCACGCGAGGCTCGCTGCGATCGCCCAGCGCAAGGTTCAGGATCACGAACACGGCCAGCAGCACCAGGTACAGCTTGACGGCCCCGCGCCATCCCAGCGCCAACGCCGCAACCGGCGCAAGCCAGGTGGTCAGCGCCGTTCCCATGTTGCCGAACCCGTACACGCCGTTCACGAACCCGTGTCGTTCTTTCGGGTAGTATTTGGGCAGCGAGGTGACGCCCACGGAGAACACGGCTCCCGCAATGCCCAGGAACGTGCCGCTTGCCAGCAGTTCCTGGTAGGTGGTGGCTTCGCTCAGAAGCCAAACGGGAACCAGCAGCGCCGCGAAGCTGGCAAGGAACACGGTTCGCGCGCCGAAGCGGTTCGCGCAGTAGCCGAACGGCACGCGCAGGACGCTTCCCAGCACGACGGGGATGGCGGTCACCAGCGCGATCGCATCGGACGGGATCGCGATGTCTTGCTTGATGGAGGGAAGCAGCGACGACAAGACCACCCACACCATGAATCCGGCGATCAGGTCGGCTGTCTGCAAAGGCAGCTGCAGGCGTTTTTCCATGTTCGATACCCCTCCCCCTTGGGGTGCCGCCGCAGCGGTTTGCCGGCGGACGCTCGTCAAAGCGGACTCGGCTTCGCGTTGTGCGCGGCGCCCGAAATCCCTATTGAACTGCTTACTCTATCACGGAGCGTTCGTGCGAGCGAAGGCAGAGCCGATAATGCGGGTTTTCCCGGATGCCTTTTACGTTTATTTTACTTCTGGATACGAAATAGGACGTGGAAAGCGGGTTAAGACCCTTTCGGTTTGTCAGATTTACGTTAAACTGATGAGTTGCTGAGCCTTTTTACTGGTTTGTTGAAAGGGAACTTGTGACCATAGAGTGGGCTGCATTTGTGGCCGAGCTCGCCTCCAACCCGGTGCTGGTGGCGGTGACCCTGCTCAATATCGGCGTGATCGTCGTCAACGGCGCGACCGACGCTCCCAACGCTATCGCAACCGTGGTGTCGACGCGCGCCATGAAGCCGAAGCACGCTATCCTTATGGCGGCTATCTGCAACTTCCTGGGCCTTCTGGTCATCTCCCTGTTCACGTCGGCGGTTGCCCACACCATATTCAACATGGTCGATTTCGGGGGAGATGCGCGCCAATCGCTCATTGCGCTTATGGCCGCGATGGTGGCCATTATCGTTTGGGGCGCAACGGCGTGGTACTTCGGCATCCCCACCAGCCAGAGTCATTCGCTCATCGCCGGGCTGACGGGTGCCGCCATTGCGTTGCAGGGCGGTTTCGGGGCCATCAACGGCGGGGAGTGGATGAAGGTCGTATACGGCATTTTTTTGTCCACGTTGCTGGGCTTTTTTCTGGGGTGGGCGAACTCCAAGATCATTGGCCGCGTATGCCGCAACAGAGATCGGCATCGAAGCGCGGCTTGCTTTCGGTGGGCTCAGGTGGTTTCGGGCGCGGGCGTAGCGTTCATGCACGGTGCGCAAGACGGCCAGAAGTTCATGAGCATCTTCGTTCTTGCCATCACGTTGGCAACCGGCGTGGGCCAAGCCGATCAAATGGTCCTTCCCATCTGGTTGATGTTCTTCTGCGCGCTCAACATGGGATTGGGCACCGCCGTAGGCGGCGAGCGCATCATCAAAAGCGTCGGGGTCGACATGGTCAAGCTGGAACCCTTCCAGGGGTTCGCTGCCAGTTGCGCGACGTTTTTCTGTCTTATGCTCTCCACGTTCGCCGGGCTTCCGGTGTCTACTACCCATACGAACACGACGGCTATCATGGGGGTGGGCGCGGCAAAGCGAAAAAGTGCCGTGAAGTGGGGAATTGCCGTCGAAATGGTGAAGACGTGGGTACTTACGTTTCCGGGCTGCGGTTTGCTCGGGTTCGTGTTCGCTCACTTGTTCCTGATGTTCTCGTAAGGAGGCCCTTATGGCCAAGAAGGAAAAGTTCGATTACTTTGACGCGTTCGAGAAGCAGACCAAGTTGGCCATGCAGGAAGCCGACTTGCTGATCGAAGCAATCGAGAAGTTCACGGAGGCTGAGAACCTGAGAGGCGCCATGGAGCGCGCGCATGAGCTCGAGCACGAGGGCGACGAAATCAACCATGCGATTTTCAGGACGGTTGCCACCGACTTCATCACGCCTATCGAGCGCGAGGACATCATCGACATGTCGCAGTTTTTGGACAACATCATCGACTACATCGAGGACGTGATCCAGCGTTTTTACATGTATGACGTGCACTTCATGCACCACGACGCGCTCGAGTTCGCCTGTCTGATCAAGAAGAGCTGCGAGGCTCTGGACACGGCCATGGAGGATTTCCGCAACTTCAAGAAGTCCAAGAAGTTCAAGCAGCTGATCGTGGACGTCAACACGTACGAGGAAGAGGCCGACCAGCTGTACCTGCAGGTCATTCGCAAGCTGCATACGCACGACCGCGAAAACCCCATGCGCGTGCTGGTGTGGTCCCAGATCTTCGATCGCATGGAGCGCTGCTGCGACGCATGCGAGCATGTTGCCGACACCATGAACACGGTGCTGCTGAAAAACGTGTAGCGAACAAGCTCGCCGACGAGGCATCGGCTTTGTCGGCGAGTTCGCGCCTGCAAGGCGTGCGGGCGCTTGCTTCTACGAGCGCGGCTCGAAGGGGTCGCGCTCGTCTTCGTCGTTCGATCCCCCGGTGCTGTCGATGAAGCGGCGCAGCTCTTCCCGGTTGACGATGATGCGATCGCTGGGGTCGCTGGCCTGCGACGGCATCGATGCTGCGGCCCCGTCGCCGTCGGCGTTCGTCGTATTCGCTACGGGCGGCAACGGCGACGTGCTGCCCGGCGCTCGCCAAAGGCGACGCAGCTTGTCGTACGCCGTTTTGCGCTCGCGCTCGCGTTCGATCTTTCCCTTCGGCGGCCGCACGCGGCGGGCGACCGACTTCACAGGACGAGCCACGGCGCTTGCCACCACGTCCGAGTAATCGCGCGGCTCTTGCGTGCGCCATCCGAAGAAAAGCGACGCGTAGCGAAGTCCCAAAACGATGGTCACGCAGATGATTTCCGCATAATGATCCAGGATATGGTTTTGGTGCAGCACTGCGTACACGATGCTGCCTACCAACGCCGCGCTGCCGTACAGGGCTCCTGCCTGAAACGCTTCCGGCTCCCGATTCATGCAAATGTCGCGCAGGATGCCGCCTCCCACAGCGGTGATGGTGCCCAAGATGATAGCGGGCACGATGTCGAGCCCGGCCGACGTGGCTTTGCCCACGCTGATGACGGCCCACAGGGCTACGGACAGGTTGTCCAGAAGATCCACTACGGGGTCCAAGTACGTAGCCAGCTTGCCGAAGTAGAACACCACCACGCCCGCAACGGCGCAGGCTATGATAAGCGTAGGTTTCTGAAATGCGTAAATGCCGTAGTTCTGAAGCAGCACGTCGCGCATGATGCCGCCGGCAAGACCGGTGATGATGGCGATGCACACCACGCCGAATATGTCGTAGCGCGCCCGTACGGCGCTCATGGCGCCGGACAGCCCGCCGGTCAACGATGCGGCAAGCTCGAGCCAGAAGGGGATGGCGAGGACTACTTCCAGCATGGGCGCTTACGCGTCCGCAAACGAGGTGGAAGGAGCTTCGTCTTTCGCGCCGTCTTCGACGGAAACGAGCACCGCTACCGTCGGCTCGCCCGAAAAGTCCAGGTTGTCGGTCAGGGTGCGAGCATCTTCCAGGTTGAAGCTTTCCCGGTCGAACGCGGAGATGTTCCCGTATGCTTTTTCGAGCGCTTCGTTGTACAGGTCCCAGAAGCCGACCGTGCGCACCTCTCCCGTGAAGGGGTTCTCCCAGGGGCGGTGCTGCCGGTTGTCGAACGGGCTTTCCGTCAGCTCGATCGGACGATGGCTCATAGACTGGAAGAACGAGTGCGGGCGCAGAATCCGTTCCAGGCGTCCCGCCACGGCGCGCTTGGCTCCGGTGGGGGAGTAGAACACGCGTTGGACCAGGCGGAAGTTCTTCACGGCTCGCTCGAACAGGTCGGCGGGAACGATCGCGCCGTACACGGTGAGAGCAGCGTAGGCGAACATCTTCGAGATTACGTTCAGCGCGAAGTCGCTTGCTTTGAGGATTTCCTCGGAGGGATTGAACGCGGCAACGGTAACCCCGCGCTTCTTGAACAGAACCAGCTCGTCGAGCTCGCTTTCGATGACGCCGTGAACCTCGGAGCCGTCTTCGCGCGACAGGCCGGGTTCGCCGGCGTCGCACAGACGGTACTCGTGGAAGAACACGAACGGGTGCATGGTGGAATCTAGCGTGTAGTGGCACAGGAAGCCCAGCGCGTACGCGCGGCCCACGGGCAGCTCGGCGCTGCTGAGGATCGAGAGCGAGTCTTTGAACGCTTTGAGCAGTTCGGCGGGCTTTTCGCTGTGCATGGTGTTGCCCAGGCGATTGTGCGACCTCAGGCCGGGGCTGATGACGGTGTAGAACAGCGGGTCAGGGCCCTGGTTGCCCAGAAGGAAGGCGTCGGCTTCGTCGCGCGAGCCGCCGATAAGGGAAAACAGACGGTCGTACACGTCTCGTCCGAAAAAGTCATGCGTGATGATAGCCGGCATAGCGTGAACTCCGTTTCTGACCTTGATTTTACCGATGACGCTACGCGCTATCATATACAATGTGCGGGTACTTGTTAACCGTCGGTTTTTCACTTGTGGAAAACCTTACAGGGGGGCGCTGCATGTTCGGAAAGCTGACCAAGCAAGAGCGAAGCTGGATTCTCTACGACGTGGGAAATTCAGCGTTCATCATGCTGTCGACGGCGCTCATTCCCGTGTACTTCGCAACGCTTGCCGAGCCGGGCTCGTCGGTGGTCGTGGCATGGGGCTATGCGGAAACCGTGGCGGCGCTGCTGCTGGCGCTGCTCATGCCCATCCTGGGCAGCTTGGCCGACCTCAAGGGCAACAAGAAGAAGTTTTTCATCGGCTTCGTGGGCACGGGCGCCGTGGCGTGCGCGGCGTTGGGCATTCCCACCGAGGCGCTTCCGTTTTTGATCGTGTACGTGGCGGCATCCATTATGGTGAACGGGTCGATGGTGTTCTACGACGCGTTTTTGGTGGACGCTACCACCGAAGAGCGCTACGACGAGGTGTCGTCGCAGGGCTACGCTTGGGGCTACATCGGCTCGTGCATTCCATTTATTGCATGCTTGGCGGTAGTGCTGGGCGGATCGTTCATAGGGATCGACATGATGACGGGCATGAAGATCGCCTTCGTCATTACGGCGGCTTGGTGGGTTGCGTTCAGTGTTCCGTTGGTGCGCGACGTGCATCAGACGCACTACAAGGAGCGTGCGAAGCGCGTGTTCCGGGATACGTTCTTGGGGTTGTGGAAAACGCTCAAGAACATCGTGCGCGACCGGCGCCTGCGGTACTTCATGCTGGCGTTCTTCTTCTACATCGACGGCGTGCATACCATCATCAAGATGTCGACCAGCTACGGTACCGACCTGGGAATCGACTCTACGCATTTGGTGCTTGCGCTGCTGCTGACGCAGTTCGTGGCGTTTCCGTCGGCCATCGCCTACGGGCGGCTTTCCACGAAGTTCGGAACGAAGCGCATGCTGCTGGTCGCCGTGTTCGCGTACTTCTGCATCACGCTGTTCGCCGCGTTCTTCCTGCGCGAGGCGCTGCAGTTCTGGATTCTGGCCGTGTGCGTGGGTCTGTTCCAGGGTGGCATCCAGGCGCTGTCCCGCTCTGAGTTCGGCAAGCTCATACCGAAGGAGCATGCGAACGAGTATTACGGCTTCTTTGATATTTTCGGCAAGTACGCTGCTGTTATGGGCACGCTGCTGGTGAGCGTGTTCACGCAGATGACCGGGAATTCGTCGGTAGGCGTGCTGTCCGTGGCGGTCTTGTTCATCGTGGGCTTCGTCCTGTTGTGGAGGATGCCGAAAGAGGGGTAGGAGGCGGCTGAAAAGGCGGTCGCTTCGCTCGAGTCCTTGTTTTCTCGCATGCGGTTATCACTGTGCGCGTTGATTTTCCTGCTTGTCAGGCGGTATAGGCAATTTTCGTTAAACTCGTTTTGCCATCGAGGCTTACTCTTCGCGATGCGGTATCATGCGAGCCATCGTATCTTCTTGATAGTCACTTCTCGTGCGGGTGAGGCGGAGGATTCTTGGTTACCGTTGCGGACATCGTTGCGTTGCCAGCGTTCAAGAGCGTAGATCTGATTGCGCCTTGTGAAGGGTCCCAGCAGCGGGAGGTTCGCAATGTCGGCATTCTGGACTGCCCTCCCGATTACAACGACTACAGGGTTTACGTTCCGGGAGAACTCATCCTCACGAATCTTGGTTTCGCATATGGCAATCCTGAGCTTGCAGAAAAATCGCTCTTGGCTATGCTGCGCAGAGATGTTGCCGCTATTGCGATCAAGACAGTGTACGACCCTCCCATCAGCGACGCTGTCCGCAAGGAGAGCGAGGAGCGCGGCGTCCCCGTCTATTTGTACGATGGTGCCTACCATGAGACGGTGGCGTACCAATCGCTTGACCTGATTCGAAGGGATCGGGCGGAGCTGGACAAGGGAAGGGCTTTGGATGAGCTGCTTGCGGCCCACGATGACGATCGCATCCGTACAAGGTTGAGCGCTATCGTCGGCACGACCGGCTCTATGCTTCAGTGCTTCGCTTTTGCCCTGCGTGCGGGTGACACCTGCTCGTTTTACGCCATGCTCGACTCGGTGTCCTCGTCGCTGGACGCGGTGAAAGCGGAATGCTATGCAGTGGAATCTGTGGGCGCATGTCGCTACCACGATCATATTCTTGCTTTCGTATCCTACGGTTTCGTGGGCGACGAGGAGCGGTTGGCCGCCGAAAAGCGATGTCTTTCAATGACTGGACTGGAAGAGGGGTTGCATGTTGGCGTAGGCGAAGCGGTTCATTTGGGCGACGGGGATGTTGGCATCCGTCAAGCGCTCGCAGCTGCGGATAGCGCACGTCGCTGCGGCCAGCATCTGATTCGCTGGTCGGAGCTGCATGTCGCAGCGTTTGCTCATGCCGTGCGCTACGATCGTTTGTTTATGAGCGCAAGCGCGTTGTATCGAGCCATGCTTTCCGATTACGATAAGAAGCACGGAACCGAGCTTGTTCACACGGCCGAAGCGTTGGTGATGCGGCATGGAGATGTCAAGACGATAGCGGAGGAACTGCACCAACATCCCAATACGATACGTTACCGCATGCGGAAAATGAAAGCTGTGCTGGGCATTCCTCATGAGGACGATAAAGCGTTCGTCGGTTTGCTCGATCTTGTGTTTCTTCCCGAAAGAGATTCTGTTTGATTTCTTATTTTAGTCGGTCGGCGCCGTTCTTGATGTTTTCGGGAAGTCTTTCGTGCAAGGGGGATGGGATTTTTTTCTTGCTGACGGCGTTGGCGATTGTGTAAACAATCAGGCCCGACCCCATTCCGGCTACAATGGGAATGGAGCTTGCCGTTCCCACCGTCAGGAAGCTCACGGTAACTGCGACCGAGCTTACCCCCAATGCGTATAGACCTGCCCTCGGGCTGAATCGCTTCAATACGAAGCTTGCCACGAGAGGCACGAACACGCATCCCGATAGGTATCCGTAGCAGATATCGATTCCAACGAGAACATCGTTTATCCATAGGGAGCAGATCATTACGATGATGCCTATGATGAGGGCGGATAGGCGAGTTGCCGTAACTTCCCGCAGATGACGGGATCGCTTTCCGCCGAAGCGTACGTACAGGTCGTTGTACAGGATAGTGGACGATGCGAGGATCGTGCCGCTAGAAACCGACATCGTGGCGGCCATGGCAGCTGCCAAAACAAGTCCGCGGATCCCTACGGGCAGAAATGTGGAAATTCCGGTTACGAATGCGTTCTGAGGATTGTCCAGATGGGGCAGAAGTACTGCTACGCTCATGCCGACGATCACCGTGGCGAACGCGTACATGATGCTGTAAAGGCCGGCTCCGATTGTGCCCCGCTTCGATACTTTTTCGTCTTTTGCAGTGAATATGCGTTGCCAGATGTCTTGGCCGATGATAAGCCCGGGAACGTATAACACGATATAGGAGAAGCTTTTGTCGAACCCCATGCTTCCCACTGAAAGGTACGCTTCGGGCACCTTGCTTACCAGCGCATCCCAGCCTCCGGCGGCTGAGATGCAGAAAAGAGGTGCAAGGATGAGAATGCCAATGGTCTTCACAACGAACTGCACGATATCGGTCATGGTGACCGACCACATTCCTCCTACGAATGTGTACAGTATTACGATGCCGCCGCCTAGCGCCATCGACAACGTAGGATCGAGCCCAATGGTTCCGTTGATGATCGTGCCTATGGATATGACTTGGACTACGCTGAGGGTGAGCGTGTATATGAGGGTGAGGACGGAGCTGAATACGCGGGCTGTGGGCCCGTAGCTGCTTTCCACTACTTCGTTCACGCTGAGCGCACGTAATTTTGACAGCTTGCTTGTTACGAGAAAGCCTGCGACGATCAATCCGAATCCAATGCTCAGGTTGAGCCATATGCCGCCGAATCCGAACTGGTAGCCCAGTTGGGCGCTGCCGATAGTGGATCCGCCTCCTAACGTAAGCGCCGCCATGCATCCAAAAAACAGGGGAAACGATAGTCGTCTGCCTGCAACCAGATAATCTTCTTGGGTTTTCGTGAATCGTGCGGCTACGAAGCCGATGGTCACGATGGCGACAAAGTACAGCGCGATGATGACGTAGTCGATAGACGAAAGAGCCATGTGCGACCTCCGCTTCTTTGGAAGAACCCGCCTTGTACCCCATCCTAGATTTTTGCTGTTCAGAATTGTTTGTTCAGACGAACAAAGCAGTTGGTTCCAGTTTTGTCCTTTCGTCCAGTGGGAGGTTGCTCCACCGCTTCGTATGATGCATGCAGTACCTGGCCTGCCAGGAGGGGTCGTGCCAATCGGGTGCGACGTCCGTCGGGGATTGGGACGCAGAGGCATCCAACGAAAGGAGCACTACATGACTAAGTCGGTATTCCAAGGACGCAGCCTCCTCTCCACGAGGGACTACACGAAAGACGAGCTGATGTATCTCATCGGATTCGCCGAGCATCTCAAGGATTTGAAGCAGCGCAATGTCGAGCATCATTATCTGGCGGGCAAGAACATTGCGCTTTTGTTCGAGAAGACATCCACCCGCACTCGCGCTGCGTTCACTACTGCGTGTATCGACTTGGGTGCGCACCCTGAATATCTGGGAAAGAACGATATTCAGCTGGGCAAGAAGGAAACGGTGCGCGACACCGCGCTCGTACTGGGTAGCATGTTCGACGGCATCGAGTTTCGCGGCTTCGCGCAGGAGCATGTCGAAGACCTTGCAAAGTACAGCGGCGTGCCGGTATGGAATGGCCTCACCGACAAAGAGCACCCCACGCAGATGCTGGCTGACTTCATGACTATGAAGGAAAACTTCGGCAAGTTGGAGGGTCTTACGCTGGCCTACTGCGGCCAAGGGCGCAACAACGTGCAGAACTCCCTTATGATCACAAGTGCTATCTTGGGTGTGAATTATTATAATGCCACGCCGGCCGAGCTCGAACCCGACCCGGCCATCGTTGAATTGGCCCGGGCTTTCGCTGCCGAAAGCGGGGCCACTATCACCGTAACGAATGACCCGATTGAGGCCGTGGAGAACGCGGATGCCATCTACACGAACGTGTGGGCGGCCATGGGCGAAGAGTCTCAGTTCGCCGAGCGCGTGAAGCTCATGTCTCCCTACCAGGTGAATGCCAGCCTGTTGTCGCACGTGAAGAATCCCGACTACATTTTTCTGCATTGCTTGCCGGCCTTCCACAACGCCGATACCGAATACGCTGCCGATATAGCCGAGCGCTTCGGCGTCAAAGAAATGGAAGTTACCGACGAGGTGTTCTATTCCGATCATGGACGCCAGTTCCAGCAGGCCGAGAATCGCATGCATACCATCAAGGCCATCATGGCGGCAACTCTGGGCGACCTGTACATTCCCCGCGTCTAATACGGCATCCCGGCACGCCGTGGGGTTCTGCGCAGGGCCCCACGGCAGCGCGGCCTGCAAGGATTCGCTTCGGCGGCACCCTTGGGGCTGCGCCCTGATACGCCGGAAGCGTCGAAGATAGGAGCTTCCATGTCAGACAATGAGCCCGCGAAGGGCAAGAAGAAATTCAAGATGCCGAACACGTACGTCATCTTGTTCGGGGTCATCTGCTTTATCGCCGTGCTCAGTTGGTTCGTGCCGGGCGGCGCGTACGAACTGAACGCCAACGGCGATGCTATTTCGGGGACATACCATATCGTCGAGTCGAACCCCCAGGGATTGTGGGACGTGCTCATGGCACCCATCACGGGCATGCTGGGTTCGGGTGCCATCAGCGGCGCCATCGCCATCTCGCTCACCATCCTCTTGTTCGGCAGCTTCCTCGAGATGATGGAGGAGACCGGTGCGGTGAAGACGGCGCTCAAGCGCATCACCATGAAGAACCAGAACAACATGCACCTGCTCATCGGTATCCTCGTGTGCCTTATGTCGTTCCTCGGTACCTTGGAAGGTGCCTACGAGGAAGGCATCGTGTACTTCCTCATGTTCGTGCCGGTGATCCTGGCGCTCGGGCTCGACACCGTAGTGGCCATCATGATCGTGGTGCTGGGCACGCAAGCCGGCTGTTTGGCCTCGACGGTGAACCCGTTCGCTACGGGTATAGCGTCGGGCATCGCGGGTATCTCGGCCGGCGACGGCATGGGCATGCGCGTGCTGATGCTCGTAGTGTTTACTGCGCTTGTAATCCTCATTATCAACCGCTATGCCGACAAAGTGAAGGCGTACCCTGAGAAATCGGTCCAGTTCTTCCGCCGGAAGCTCGACCTCATCGAGTTCCCGGTTTCTACCAACGAGAACTTGGATCTGTCGGGCCGTCAGAAAGGCGTGCTGGCCATCTTTGTCCTCACGTTCGCCATCATGGTAGTAGGGTGCGTGCCGTGGACGTCCATCAACCCGGATTGGACGTTCTTCGAGCAGTTCGTCGCGTGGATCGGGGTCACGCCGGTGCTGCGCGAGGTGCTAGGAAGCGATATCACGCCGTTCGGTTCGTGGTATTTCCCCGAGATCGCCATGCTCGTGATGGTGATGACGCTGCTCGCCGGCATCGTCATGCGCTACAAAGCCGACAAGATCATCGACACGCTGATCAAGGGTGCTGCCGGTCTGGTTTCCACCGCGTTCGTCGTGCCGCTGGCGCGAGGCATCCAGGTGGTGATGGACGGCGGCCAGATCACGCCCACCATCCTGCACATGTGCGAGAACACGCTGTCGGCCCTGCCTCCCGTTGCGTTCGTGATCGTAGCGCTGATTTGCTACTTTCTCATCGCATGCCTCATCCCGTCGTCAACGGGTTTGGCGGCTGCGACCATGGGCATCATGGCGGCGCTCTCGCAGTTCGCCGGCGTGGACGTAGCCATCATGGTGACCATCTACTGCATGGCGCTCGGTTTGGCCAAGATGATCTCGCCTACTTCGATCGTGGTGATGACCTGCACTTCGGCCGCCCATATGAGCTACGGCGATTGGGTGAAGAAAGCCGCGCCCATCGTGGGCTTCCTGTTCTTCGTGTGCTGCGTGTTCCTTACTGTGGCCGTGATGTTGTAATCCTCCGCTTTCCCGGGGCACCTCGCGTGCTCCGGTTCCCAGACGATCTTCGCGAACATACCAACGAAAGGAGCCTCCCATGGCTGAAGAGAAAGTGTACGTGTCCAACGCGACGAATCCCCTAAAGAAAGTGATGATGTGCTCGCCGCGCTACTACCAGTTCAACGGCATCAATGTGATCACCGCCGAGTGGATGAAGAAGGGCGACCAAGAGAAGAACGACGTCATGGTGGCCGAGTGGCAGATGCTCGTGGATGCCTACAAAGCCAACGGCATCGAGGTCGTGGAAGTGGAAGCGCGTCCCGAGTTCGAGGTGATGACGTTCGCCCGCGACTACGGCTGCATGATCAAGGAAGGCGCTGTGATCGGCCACTTCCGTCATCCGGTTCGCCAGGTCGAGGCCGTGGCGTACGAGAACAAGCTCAAGGAGATGGGTGTTCCCATCGTGGCGCGCGTGAACGCGGGCTGCATGGAGGGCGGCGACTTCTGGATGATCGACGAGCACACGCTGGCGTGGGGCCAGGTGGACCGCACTGACCAGGCTGGCGTCGATAATCTGCGCGATCAACTGCAGAAGCTTGGCTACACCGTAGTGGGCGTGCCGTGTCCGCCGGACAACCTGCACCTCGATATGATCTTCAACATCGTGGCCCCACAGGTGGCGCTGGCCTGCATCGACCAGCTTCCCTACAACTTCTTGCAGATGCTCAAGCGCCGCAACTTCGAGCTGATCCCCGTGGCTAGCGAGGACATGTACAAGCACGGCTGCAACGTGCAGTGCATCGGCGACGGCAAGGTCATCGCCATCGAGAAGAACAAGCACATCAACGACAAGATGCGCGCATTGGGCCTGGACGTGATCGACGTGCCGCTCGACCAGATCCTCCATGCGGGTGGCGGCCCCCACTGCCTCACGCAGCCCATCGAGCGTCCGTAATGGCGTCGTTCAGGAAGGCGGAGCATTTATGAAAGTTCTGATTTGCGATCATCCAGATTGCATGATGCCTGATCATACCTTGGAAATTGAAACGCTGAAGACGGGTCTTGGCTCTGATGTAGATGTTGAGGTGTACGAGTACGAAGACGGCAAGCGTGGCGAATTCTACGAGCATTTAGCTGATGCTGACGCGCTGCTTACGGCATTCGTTCCGGTGGATGCCGAGGCCATGGATCATGCTTCTCGACTCAAGGTGGTGTCGTTGAATTCGACGGGGTTCGATCAAGTTGATTTGGACGAGGCGACCAAGCGCGGCATTGGAGTGTGCCCTGTGGGCGAGTATTGTACATGGGACGTTTCGGAGAGCGCCATCGCTTACATGAGTGCGCTCAACAAGCACTTCAAGTTCTACCAAAAGGAAATTGACGAACGTCATAAATGGGATTATGCGGCAGCGCCTCAGTGGCCTCGTCTCGAGGATCAGGTGCTTGGCATCGTTGGGTTTGGAAAAATAGGGAAATGCACGGCCGAGAAGGCATCGGGACTGGTGAAAAGGATAATCGCATGCGATCCTTATGCGCCCAATGCGGATTTTGTTGAGCGAGGGGTGACGCAGGTCGACAAGAACGAACTACTTGCGGAGTCTGACATTATCGTGAACCACATGTGCTTGACCGACGACAACGAGCGCTATTTCGATGCTGCGGCGTTTGCCCGCATGGTTCGCAAGCCTTTGTTCATCAACCTTGGCCGCGGTTTGTGCGTGGACGAAGACGCTCTTGTCGAGGCTCTTGATGAAGGACGAGTACGCGCGTTCGGTGCCGACGTTCTGTATGACGAAACGCCCGATTTGGCATCCAATAAGCTGGTTGGTCGAGACAACGTTGTCATCACGCCGCATTCTGCGTTCTATTCAACCACGGCTATTGAAGATCTTGAGCGTTTGAGCTGCGAGAACATCGTTCATTTTCTCAGAGGGGAAAAAGAGAAGGTTTTCAAACTAGTCAATCAAGTGTAGCTGGCTTCTGATTTCCCGGATGCGATCGAGAATGAAGATCCGATCGCATCCGGACGGATCTGCCGAGGGAGATGCGTGCATGCATCGAATCGAATGCCGAAAGAGGGGTAGGAGCAAGAAGAAGGACGGCCGGTCTTGCCGAAAACCGGCGTTTCACCTGCGAGGTTTAATTCGGTTTACGGGCAGGAGCGCTCGGCTTGCTGCCGCTGTTCGCTTGCATAAACCCCTTTATGTCTTTTCATGGGACGCTGCGGTTCGTATGCTTTCGATGCCGAGCTCTTTCGGCTGTCGGCCTGTGTTTTCGTTATCGAAAGAAAGAGAGAAGCTATGCCTTATCAGAAGGGTGACGGCAAGTCCGTTGTCATCGCGCTGGGCGGCAACGCCCTGGGCAACACGCCCCAGGAGCAGCTCCAGCTGGTCAAGGACACCGCCAAGAACATCGTCGACATGGTCGAGGAGGGCACCAACGTCATCGTGTCCCATGGCAACGGCCCGCAGGTCGGCATGATCAACAACGCGTTCGCCTACGCGAGCGCCAACGACGGCAAGACCCCGGAGATGCCCTTCCCCGAGGCCGGCGCCATGAGCCAGGGCTACATCGGCTACCAGCTGTCCCAGGCCATCCTCAACGACATGAAGCTGCGCGGCATCGACCGCTCGACGGCCTGCGTCGTGACGCAGACCGTGGTCGACCCCGCCGACCCGGCGTTCCAGAACCCCACCAAGCCCGTCGGCGCCTTCCTCTCCGAGGAGGAGGCCAAGGCTAAGGCCGCCGAGACCGGCTGGACCTACAAGGAGGACGCGGGCCGCGGCTGGCGCCAGGTCGTCGCCTCCCCGAAGCCGGTCCGCATCGTCGAGTTCGACGCGGTCAAGGACCTCATGGACGCGGGCTACATCGTGGTGTCCACGGGCGGCGGCGGAGTGCCGGTGTTCGAGAAGGAGGGCCTGTACGAGGGCGTCCCCGCGGTCATCGACAAGGACCGCTCCAGCGCCAAGCTGGCCGCCGACTTCGGCGCCGACATGCTGGTGATCCTCACGGCCGTGGAGAAGGTCTGCATCAACTTCGGCAAGCCGGAGCAGGAGGAGATCTCCACCATGACGATCGCCCAGGCCGAGGAGTACATCGCCCAGGGCCAGTTCGCCCCCGGCTCCATGCTGCCGAAGGTCGAGGCCTGCATCGAGTACGTGCGCGCCTACCCCGAGGGCAAGGCCCTCATCACCAGCCTCGAGTGCGCCGCCGCGGGCCTCGAGGGCAAGACCGGCACCATCATCACGGCGTAGTTCCCGCCGCATCGTGCAGCGCCCCGCTCCCTTCCAAGTCGGAGGGGCGGGGCGCTCGTGCACCCCGTGCGTGGGCGCTTGCGCGTAAAAAATCCCTGCCGCTGGCAGCTTTTGACGGTTTGAGGTCGTTTGGTCTGGCGCCGTGAGCGTCCTTAGGAGTCCCATCCGACGTCACAATGTTCTGACCAGGCAAAATAAAAAGCGAGCAAAGAAGGGAGATAAGCGGAGCTCCTCTCGACGACCTCAAACCGTCAAAAACCGCCAGCGAGGGCGGTTTTTCGTGCGCAACTCCTCGAGGCTTGCTCCCTTTGGAATTTTGGGCACGACTCGAATTGTCACAGGTACCGATTCGCGCCCAGGTTTTCCAAGCGGCGGCCCCCGGCTCCCGGGGTTTCTTGTGGGGACGAGCGCGCTTGCAAGGTGTCGGGCGAGAGCGGAAGCATCAACCCGACCGGCTCCGATACGGGCCGCCATGTTCGGAAGGCTCGCCAAACCCTGGCCCGGCAACCGAAACCCCAACGACAGCATAGTTGATCGCGGCGACCTCCATTTTGCGCAAAACCGCCTTCGATACGGCCGCGTGCGTATCTGCGGTGGTTCGGTGCCGCGCTTTCGCGGTGAAAATGATGCCAGGCGGCGGGCTTTCCGCAGGCGCAACCTCGGGTTGTTTGGTATAGTGATGAGCCGATTGGACCATCGCAACGAGAAAGAACACCATGTCGTTAATCGTATGCAAATTCGGGGGCACGTCCGTCGCTTCGCCTGAGCGCATCCAGATGGTTGCGAAAAAGCTCATCGCGAAGAAGCAGGCAGGGCATGACGTCGTGGCCGTTGTGTCCGCTATGGGCAAGACGACCGACGAGCTGGTAGGCTTAGCCGCCTCGCTCAACGACAATCCGCCTGCTCGCGAGATGGATCGCCTGCTGTCCACGGGAGAGCAGGTTTCCATGACGCTTCTGGCCATGGCCATCGAGGCGCGCGGCTACAAGGCCATGAGCTTCACCGGACGCCAGGCCGGCATCGAGACGGACGGAACGCACGCCAAGGCCAAAATCGTGAAGGTGCACAACGAGCGCATCATGGATGCGGTTCGCAACGGCATGATCGCGGTGGTGGCCGGATTCCAGGGCATCGACGCGAACGGCGACATTACCACGCTCGGCCGCGGTGGGTCGGATACCACGGCGGTGGCGGTGGCGCATGGCCTTGGGGCCGATGTGTGCGAGATCTATTCGGACGTGGACGGCGTGTACACGGCTGACCCGCGCGTGTGCCCGCGCGCGCAGAAGCTCGACGTTATCAGCTACGACGACATGCTGGAGCTTTCCAGCTCGGGCGCGGGCGTGCTGCAGATGCGCGCCGTGGAGTTCGCGCGCAAATACCAGGTGGTCATTCATTCCCGTTCGGCGTTCTCTGATGCCGAAGGCACCTATATCAAGGAGGATACCGACATGATGGAGGAAGCCGTCATCACCGGCGTAGCTCACGACACGTCCGAGGTGAAATTCACGATTCGCGGCGTACCCGATATGACCGGCGTGGCTGCGAAGGTGTTCTCGGCGCTGGCGGGCAACAACGTGAGCGTGGACATGATCATCCAGAACATCTCGCTTGACGGCATCACCGACATCAGCTTTACGTGTCCGGGCGCCGATCAGCAGCGTGCGTGCGAAACGGTGGAGCGCATCCTGCCGGATATCAACGCGCGTGAGTACGATGTTGACGAGGATATTGCGAAGGTGAGCTTGGTGGGAACGGGCATGAAGTCGTCGCCCGGCGTGGCCGCAAAGGCGTTCCAAACGCTTGGCGAGAACCAGATCAACATCCTGGCCATTTCCACATCGCCTATCCGCTTGTCCGTGGTGGTGGACGGCGCGCAAACCGCGCAGGCCGTGCGCTGCCTGCATACGGCGTTTGACCTGGATTCCGATAGCGTGTTCGAGGAAACGCAGCTGAGCGCCGAAGAAATCGCTGCGAAGATGAACAAGGGTCGGTAAAGGTTGCGTCGTTCGGCAGAACGACGCAACCCCTCTCGCTGACTGACTGCGCCAACCTGGAGCCCCGCTTCAACCTGGGCGGCGCGCGCAAGCGGCAGAGACACGCATGCAACCTGAACGTCAACCTGGAAACAAGGGGAAAGGGAGATTACCGATGGCTTGGACGAAGGAAATACCGGCGAACCCGGTGGTGGCTATTGCAGGAGCAACGGGAGCCGTGGGCGCCGAGTTCTTGCAGGTGCTGCATGACCTGGACTTTCCCGCGAGCGAAGTGCGCGCGTTGGCGTCCGCTCGTTCGGCAGGCAAGGCTTTGCCGTTCTTGGGCTGCGGACAGGTGCCGGCAGGCGACCTGATCGTGCAGGAGATGACCCCCGAGTCGTTCCAGGGTGTGGATATCGCGCTGTTCAGCTGCGGAGCCGGCATGTCCAAGCAAATGCGCCAAGCCGTAGTGGACGCTGGCGCCGTGATGATCGATAACTCCAGCGCGTTTCGCATGGGCGAGGACGTGCCGCTGGTGGTGCCCGAGGTGAACCCTGCGGACGTGGCTTGGCACAACGGCGTGATCGCGAACCCGAACTGCTCCACCATCCAGATGGTGGTGGCGCTCAAGCCCCTGTACGACCTGTCGCCGATCACGCGCGTGGTGGTGTCTACGTACCAGGCGGCCAGCGGCGGCGGCGCGCCGGCCATGGAGGAGCTGTACAGTCAGACGAAGGACTTCCTGGGCGGCACGCCTTCCGAGGATCTGACGGTCGAGGTGTTTCAGCATCGCATCGCGTTCAACTGCATTCCCCACATCGACGTGTTCATGGACGACGACTACACCAAGGAAGAGTGGAAGATGGTCGTCGAGACGCAGAAGATCATGGGCGATCAGAACGTCAAGGTTGCGCCTACGTGCGTGCGCGTGCCCGTGCTGCGCTGCCATGCCGAGTCGGTGAACGTGGAATTCGCCGACGAGGTGAGCGTGGAGGCTGCGCGCGAAGCGCTCGAAGCGTTCGAGGGCATCACCGTCATGGACGACGGCGCTACTAACACGTATCCTATGCCGGGCCTTCTGGCGGGGACCAACGACACCTACGTTGGTCGCTTGCGCAAGGATCCCACGGTTGAGCACGGCCTGGCGTTCTGGGTGGTCGCCGATCAGATTCGCAAGGGCGCAGCCCTTAACGCGGTGCAGATCGCGCAGCTGCTTCTGCCGTAAAGCCCATATGGCAAAGCTCTTATTCGACGGCCGCCTGCTTGGGCGGCCGTCGTTGCGAAATGAAGGGAAAGGGGTAGGGCAGGGGTGCGTTTCTTCGTCTTGCCCCTTTGCTTCGTTCGCCTCGCTTCGCCGTTGTCCGCTTGCGGGAAGGCGCGTTCGGCGCAACGCATCGAGGACGCGGCGCGGATGAACTTGCGCTCGCTTGCCGCGCTGCGTTCGGACGCTCCTGCATTTCGCCAGGTGGTTGGTTTCGGTGCCGAAACAAACGTGCCCTTTCGGATTCGTGCGGATCTTTTAAGGTAAGCTAACGCATCGGACATATTCGCGAAGAAGGAGGGGCCATGCTGGTGGGTTGGGTGCGGGCATTGGTGAACCCTCCTGAGTTCTCGGACTATCGCGAGGCCGTGCGTGAGCAGAATCTGTCCATGATGAAGGGCTTGTGCCTCGGCTGCTTGATCGTATCGTTCGGCGCCGTGCTCCTGGAGCTTATTGACGCCTCGTTCGGATTCAAAGGCGCGGGCGCGTATGCGCTTGCGGCGCTTTCCGTCGTGGGCTGCGTGAGCACGCGAACCGTTCTTGCCCGCCGCCTGGATATCGTGCTGGTTGCGTACTACGCGTTCTTGGGCCTGATGTTGCTTTTGTTCATGCTCATGGGAACCGTATGGGATACCGAATCGGCGGCTATCACGTTCATCATGTTCATGGTGATGCTGCCTTTGTTCGTGCTTGATCGGCCGTGGCGCATCGCTCTTTTCATCGGAGCCGCAACGGCTTTGTTCTGCTTTTTGGCCACGATGTTCAAAAGCCCGGAATTGGCGTTGGCCGATGTGAGGAACAGCGTATCGTTTTGCTTCATGGGCATTGCGATAAACGCGGCGTTCATGCGGGTCAAGCTGAACGATGTGGTGACCAGGGCGGAATTCGAGAAGCTCAGCACTATCGATTCGCTGACGGGGGTGCTCAACCGTCGTTCGGGGGAAAGCCTGATCGAGTGGCTGCTCGAGGCTCGTGAAGAAGGCGTGCTGTCGGCGCTTGCCATGGTGGACATTGACGACTTCAAGCAGGTGAACGACACGCACGGGCATAGCGTGGGCGATGGCGTCCTGCTCAGCGTCACGCAGGCGATCGAGCGCGAATTGCGGCCCGGCGACGTGCTGTGCCGGCTGGGCGGCGACGAGTTCGTCGTGTTCTTCTCGAAGCTTGCGTCGCGGGAGGAAGGGGTTGCTCTTGCTCAGCGGTTCGTGGAGAACGTTCGGAAAGGTCACGAAGAAGCCACGGGAACAAGCGTGAGCGTGGGGGTGGCGTACTGTCCGGATTCGGGAACCGATTTCGCTTCGCTGTACCAGGCGGCCGATCAGGCGCTGTATCGTTCGAAGGGCGAGGGGAAGAATCGGGTTGCGTGCGCCGGGCAGGTTGCCTGACTCCGCGCTTTGTTTCAATCTTTGCGAGTGAAGCTTTATACTGTGCCCCATGAAAAAAATTCGATTGGATACGCTCCTGGTGGAGCAGGGCTATTTTCCCCATGCGGACGCCGCGTTGCGTGCGGTGCTGGCGCATGAGGTGAAGGTGGACGACGTGTACGCAACCAGCGCGGCCGTGAAGGTTTCGCCGGACGCCGACGTGGTGGTGAAGAATCGCAAGCGCTTCGTTTCGCGCGGCGGGCATAAGCTGCAAGGCGCGCTCGACGCGTTCGGGCAGAGCGCGTCCGGCATGCGCTGCATCGACATCGGCTCGTCGACCGGCGGGTTCAGCGATTGCTTGCTGCAGGCGGGCGCGGCCTCTGTGGCGTGCGTGGACGTCAACTACGGGCAGCTTGCCTGGAAGCTGAGGCAAGACCCGCGCGTAAGCGTGTTCGAGCGGACGAACATCAAGCTTGCCGATCCGGGCAGTCTGGGCGCTCCGTTCGACATGCTAGTGGCCGATCTCAGCTTCATCGGGTTGGCGCAGCTTGCACCCGTGTTCGCGCGGCTTTCGCATCCGGGGTCTATCTTCATCGGCTTGGTGAAGCCTCAGTTCGAGTCGCGCGCGGGCGAAACGGAAGGCGGCGTGGTGCGCGATGCGGCCGTGCGCGAGCGCACGGTGGCCGAGGTACGCGAGGCGCTCGAGGATGCCGGGTTCGACGCGACGGGCGTGGTGGAGTCTCCCATCACGGGCCCGGAAGGCAACGTGGAGTATTTGGTGCGCGCGGTATTCGAAGGGTCTGGTGCATGACGGAGCTGTTCTCTGCGAGAAGCTTTTCGGGCGCATGTCAAGAGCGCCTTTCCCCGTCGTTTTTTGGAACCAGCTTAGTACTCGTTTGGATACAATGCATTTTGTATGCTCGCTACATTTGGGTTGATTCCGGGTTAACCACTGTTGAGATCAACTTTGCGCGCTGCGCGTGCATCGTGGCGCTGGGAGCAATCGCGCTTCGAAAGCCGTTCTCTCATCGAATGCAAACGATGCTCGGCTGGACGTCGATCTTGTTGATGACGTTGGGCAGCTTGTTGTTTTTCGTGCAATCGCTTATGCCCGATCTTCCGTTTACCTTGGTTGCGGCGATTTGCTCCGGGATCGGTTTGACTTGGGGCGGCGGCATGTGGATCAATTTCTACGTACGCCTTGGCCTGCGCGAGGCGTTGCTGGTCGCGTTCGGGTCGTTGGCCATTTCCACCGTCATAGGCATTTTCATAGGCTACGTGGAGGCGAAGACTGCGTTTTTCATAAGCATGCTTTTGCCGGTGGTCATTCTGGTCATGTATCTTCAGGCTCAGAAGGTGCTTGATGCACGCGAGGCGTGCGGAATCGTTACTCCGTCGCCGGATGACGTGTACGCGCACGAGCCTCGTTCAACTCTCGTGCGTTTGATTGTGGGCATCGCCTTGTTCAGTTTCGTGCTTGGCGTGTCGCGAGGTTTTCCGTTCGGGGAATCAATCAAGCTCTCGCCTTCGTTTCAGCTAGTGCAACACGTGGGTGTGACGGTTGCGGCGCTTGGCGTTATGTGGTGGGCGCTCGTCAAAGGCCGACGCCTGCGATTTTCGGTTTTATGGCAGGCGCAGCTTGCCGCTCTCGCGGTGGGCGTAATCATGTTGTCCACGCTTGATCCGTTTACCGGTCAAATCGGAGCTACGCTCATTGCTGTCACGAATTTGTTCCAGGTGGGCTTTCTTTGGTTCACCTCGTACGATGTTGCGCGTCATCGTGCTTTGCCACCGTACCTGGTCGTAGGTTTCTTTTGGTTCCTTCATCTGTTTTTTCGCGAGAGCGGGCGATTGGTCATGTTGGGGATAGGAAACCACGGAGGATTCGAGCAGATGCTGGTGATTGCGGGGATGATTTGCCTGCTTGCTATGAGCGTGGGTTTCCTGCTGACGGATGCCATTCCGCGGACAAGGCCGCTGTTTGCGGAGGATTGCTTGGATGGGGGAGCTCCGTCCACTCGGGAGGAGTGCCCCGTATTCTCTGCGCTTGCAAACGGGGACGTGCGCGTTCCCGACGAATCGGATCGCTTGATGCAGGTGCGCGAGCAGTACGGCTTGACCAAGCGTGAGACCGAAGTCCTTTCCTTTCTTGCGGAGGGGCGCAGTTCGTCTTACATCGCCGGGGAATTATACCTTTCGGACAATACCGTTCGTAGCTATGTGAAGAACATCTATCAGAAGCTTGACGTTCATTCGAAGCAGGATCTTATTGACTTCATGAAAAAATGACCGATTGGCGCCTTGCGTCCCTGGCTTCTTGCCGCCTGGTTTCGCATGTTCGGGCATCTCGTGAAAGCCCGGCGTTTGAAGTGAACCCCTAAAGTTAGACCAAATTTAATAAAATCGGTCACGACTTTAGGGGTTTCTTATGCCACGGGCTTTCGTTGGAGGGATCAATCTTGTTGAGCGGCCTGTCGATGCGTCGTCAGCCTGCAATAGCGGAGCGGGCTGCGATGCGCCCGAAGATCAGGCACTCCGCGACATTGCCGCCACCTTGGTACACGCCGCTCCAAATGGAGCCGAATTCGCCCGCAGAGTACAGGTGCGGAATGGGGGTTCCATCCGGATCGAGGATTTCTGCTTTGGCATTGCGAACGGGTCCACCGTCGGTGTTGAGGAATGCGGGACAGCATAACTGCGCGTAAAACGGAGGGGTGGAGATGGGGGAGAGAGTCTTTGCTGGTCGATGGAAGAAGATGTCGGCGCCGTTTGTGCAGCATTCGTTCCATTGGTCTACCGTGGTTTTTAACTCGCTTGCGGGAACGCCCATCTGGTTGGCTAGTTCCTCGATGCTGCTTGCGGAATAGGCGAGCTTGTCTGCAACCGGGTCGGACGTGGTGGAAGCAGGTATGGCTCCCGCCTCCAGACCTTGCTGGTCGAATACGAACCATGCTTTGCTTGGCTGGGCGAGGTGAGGCCATTCGCCGCCGATTTGCATGTGGCCATGGCGACTTCCAACGGCTAGGGATACGTTGTCCCTGTACGCGATATCCGACTTGTTGCTATAGCCATCCCAATCCATATAGTAGCGACGTCCGTTTGCTCCCACCGTGATGCCGAATTGCTTCGGGCACGGCGAAATGATCTGGTTGTTCGTGAACTTCGTGTTCGCCAAATCCCGTCCGGCCATCCAGAAGCCCGCAACATGTTCCATGTGCCAAAAATCCGCACCGATTTTCATGCACGCCTTATGCCCGTCTCCGGTGTTCAAGTCTTCGATGGCGGGGTGCGCGGCTCCTTGCCCAATGAAGTCTTGGCGCATGGTGGGGTTTGCCTCGAAGCCTCCTGTGCACATGATGACGCCCTTGTTTGCCTTCACGTTTTTGCCACCAATGACGGCGCCGAGGATCTCTTTCGTGGCCGGGTCTTGCACGAGCTCGCTGAGCGGGGCTTCGGTGCGGTATTCGATAACGTCAGCATGGCTGGTTATGATGCTGTCGAGCAGCTTGGTAATATGCTTCGCGCCTTTGATTTCAACGTCTTTCTTGCCGGCTATCGTGAGTTTTCCCAATGAATAGCAGTGTTCGAACTCAGGCCATTCGGGCGTAGGAGCCAAGGGGTCGTCCTTTGTGCTGGGCGGGATGATGGACGCTTCTTCCAGCGCTCCTCCCAAGGTGTTGAATACCCAGTCGTAATTTTCGGCAGCCCCCTTGGCATAGGCCGCAATTACGTCGTCAGGCGTGGTTCCTTCGCTGCCGCGCATTTCGAGCATGTACTGGTTGAACGCGTTTTCGTCGTTTGTGTAAACGATGGTCCCTTTGCAGAAAGGGCTGTTGCCGCCCGGCATGGTGCCTTTTTCGGCTAGTAGGCATGTCGCGCCGTTTCCTTCGAGGGCAACCGTGATTGCGGCGGCTTGGCCTGCGCATCCAGCGCCAACAACCACTACGTCGAACTCTTCGTCCCATTTTGTGTCGGCGCCTTTGGCTGTCGAGCCCTTATCCGAACTGTTCGATGCTCCCTGCGGTGCGCATCCGACGATGCTAAGGCCTGCGGCGCCTGCAAGCGCCACGCCTGCGGTCTTGAGAAATGTGCGACGACTCTGGTTTGCAAGACTGCTTGTTTCTCCCATGCGAATCCTCCTTGGTTCGATTCATACGCAACGGCTGTTGCGCATGTGCTGAAGAAGATCCTAGAAAAAGAGGCTTTTGCGCGGCACACCCCAAGTGCGGTGTTTTGCGCGGCAATGTGGCTCCCCTGCAAAACGAGGGGGTGCGGCGGCGTTGCCGTTGACCTGCTTGAATTGTGCAGGAAAACCGTGCAATCGTTTTGCGTGCGTGAAGTGCCCTACGATCGATGCTCGTTTTCGGGAAGCACGCCTCGTATGACCCCTTCTTGTCCAAATATGCGACAATAGGCCGATGCAGTTGTGCAGGCGCGGCTATGAGCGGCGACCTGCGCGAAATTGAGAACAAGGAGCATCCGTGGCGGAATTCATTTATCAAATGTACAAGGCGCGCAAGGCGCATGGCGACAAGGTCATCTTGGACGACGTGTCGCTGTCGTTCTATCCCGGCGCCAAGATTGGCGTGGTGGGCCCCAACGGCATGGGCAAGTCGACGCTGCTCAAGCTGATGGCCGGTCTTGAGGAGGTCTCGAACGGCGAGGCGCGTCTCTCTCCCGGTTACACGGTGGGCATTCTGCAGCAGGAGCCGCCGCTCGATGAGGACAAGACCGTCCTGGAGAATATCGAGCTGGCGTTCGGCGAGGTCAAGGCGAAGATCGATCGCTTCAACAAGATCGGCGAACTCATGGGCGAGCCCGACGCTGACTTTGACGCGCTCATGGCGGAGATGGGCGAGCTTCAGGACGCCATCGATGCGGCGAACGGCTGGGACCTGGACAGCCAGCTGTCCCAGGCCATGGACGCGCTGCAGTGCCCCGATCCCGACATGCCGGTGAACGTGCTGTCCGGCGGCGAGCGCCGTCGCGTGGCGCTGTGCCGCCTGCTGCTCGAGGCTCCCGACCTGTTGCTTTTGGACGAGCCGACCAACCACTTGGACGCCGAGTCCGTGCTGTGGCTGGAGCGTTTCCTCAAGAACTACCAGGGCGCTGTTCTGGCCGTCACGCACGACCGCTACTTCCTGGACAACGTGGCCGAGTGGATCTGCGAGGTTGACCGCGGCAGCTTGTTCCCGTACAAGGGCAATTACTCCACGTACCTGGAGACGAAGGCCGCGCGCCTGGAGGCCCAGGGCCAGCGCGATGCGAAAATGGCGAAGCGCTTGCAGTCCGAGCTCGAATGGGTTCGTTCCAGCCCGAAGGCTCGCCAGGCGAAGAGCAAGGCCCGTCTTGAGCGCTACGAGCAGATGGCTGCCGAAGCTGCCGCATCGAAGAAGCTCGACTTCACCGACATCCAGATTCCCGTGGGCCCGCGCCTGGGGTCGAAGGTGCTCGTGGCCGAGCATCTGCACAAGGCGTTCGGGGACCGCGTGCTGATCGACGACTTGTCCTTCGAGCTGCCGCGCAACGGCATCGTGGGTGTGATCGGCCCGAACGGCGTGGGCAAAACCACGCTGTTCAAGGCGATCGTGGGCTTGGAGGAGCTAACTTCGGGTTCGCTCGACATCGGCGAGACGGTGAAGATCTCCTACGTCGACCAGAACCGCGCGGGCCTCGACCCGAAGGCGAACGTGTGGGAGGCCGTGTCCGGCGGCACCGATTACATTCGCGTGGGCGAGACCGAAATCCCGACGCGCGCGTACGTGGCCAGCTTCGGCTTCAAGGGTTCCGACCAGCAGAAGCCCACGGGCGTGCTGTCCGGCGGCGAGCGCAACCGCTTGAACCTGGCGCTCACGCTGAAAGAGGGCGGCAACCTGCTGCTTTTGGACGAGCCGACCAACGATCTGGACGTCGAAACGCTCGAGTGCTTGGAAGAGGCGCTGTTGGCGTTCCCGGGTTGCGCCGTGGTGGTCAGCCACGACCGCATGTTCCTGGACCGCGTTGCCACGCACATCCTGGCATGGGAGGGCACCGACGAGAATCCCGGCAACTGGTTCTGGTTCGAGGGCAACTTCGAGTCCTACCAGAAGAACAAGGTGGAGCGCTTGGGCGAAGAGGCCGCGAAGCCGCATCGCATCCATCGCAAGCTCACGCGCGACTAGCGCATTGTCCAACCGGTTTCAAACGAAGGGGCTGCATCAAACGTGATGCAGCCCCTTTTCGGTGTGTCCGGCGCGTTCGGCAGAGCTTTGCTGGGTCGATTCGCGCCCATAATGGTGCGGGAGGCGGTCCGTGACCGCCTCCGGGAAGCGCGCTAGTTTTTCAGCGAGTTGATCGGCGCGGGCATGCGGCCGCCGCGATGGGCGAACACCGTGCCTGCATGCTGGTTGACCGGCATGACGGGCGCGTAGCCCAGCAGGCCGCCGAAGTCCAGCTGGTCGCCTACCTGCTTGCCGATTGCGGGGATAACGCGCACGGCGGTGGTCTTGTTGTTGATCATGCCGATGGCGCATTCGTCGGCGATGATGCCGAAGATGGTCTCGACGCTGGTGTCGCCGGGCACCGCGATCATGTCCAGGCCCACCGAGCATACGCAGGTCATGGCCTCGAGCTTCTCCAGGGACAAGGCGCCGGATTCCGCCGCGCGAATCATGCCGGCATCCTCGGACACGGGAATGAACGCGCCGGACAGGCCGCCGACCGATGACGACGCCATGACGCCGCCCTTCTTCACGGCGTCGTTGAGCATGGCGAGCGCGGCCGTGGTCCCCGGACCGCCGCACTGGCCAACGCCGATGGCTTCCAGAATTTCCGCCACCGAATCGCCTTCGGCCGGCGTAGGGGCCAGCGAAAGATCCAGGATGCCCTGCTGCACGCCCAAGCGGCGCGATGCTTCGCGCGCCATCAGCTCGCCCGCGCGCGTGATCTTGAACGCGGTAGCCTTGATGGCTTCGGCAACCGACGTGATGTCGGCGTCTTTTGGCAGATCGGCCAGCACGGCGCGCACCACACCGGGTCCCGATACGCCCACGTTCACCACGGCGTCGGCCTCGCCTGATCCGTGGAACGCGCCGGCCATGAAGGGGTTGTCCTCCACGGCGTTGCAGAATACCACCAGCTTGCCTGCGCCGATACACTGGCGGTCGGCCGTGGCTTCGGCCGTCTGCTTCACGATGCCGGCCATCTTGAAGGCGGCGTCCATGTTGATGCCCGCGCGCGTGGATCCCACGTTCACGCTCGAGCATACGTTGTCGGTTGCGGCCAACGCGTGGGGGATCGACTCCATCAGCGTGTTGTCGGCTTTCGAGGCTCCCTTGTGCACGAGCGCGCTGAAGCCGCCCACGAAGTCGACGCCCACTTCCTTGCCGGCTTTGTCCATGGCCACGGCGATGGGCGTGAAGTCGGTTGCGTTGGTAGCTGCGCAGATTTCGGCGATAGGCGTGACGGAGATGCGCTTGTTCACGATGGGGATGCCGTACTCGCGCTCCAGCTGTTCGGCGGTGGGAACCAGCCGTTCGGCGGCGCTGGTCATGCGGTCGTAGACCTTGCGGGCCATAACGTCGATGTCGGCGTCGGTGCAACCGCGCAGGTTCAGGCCCAGCGTGATGGTTCGGATGTCCAGGTGCTGCTTGCTCACCATCGCAAGCGTCTCGGCGATTTCTGCCGGCGTGATCTGCATGGCGTCCTGTCTTTCTCTCTGGCGTTTGGGTATCGGTACAGTCTAGCAAATTATAGGGCGGGATGCCGGGCGAGACGGGGGGACGCTGCCGACGTGACGAAATTGCGCGCGCAAAACCGCCTTCGCTGGCAGGTTTTGACGGTTTGGGGTCGTTTGATCTGCCGGATCAAGCGACCGCGACAGCATGCTTCGACCATGCAACGCCGTGACCAGGCAAAACGAAAATCGGGCCAAGCAACGATGAAAACGATGCCCGACTCGACGACCCCAGACCGTAAAAACCTGCCAGCGAAGGCGGTTTTTCGTGCGCAACTCGGTAATGCAGGGGAGTGCAGGGTGATGCGGGGTAGTGCGGGGGCGCTCTGCCCGGGCCCGCCCCCGCCGCCTCCGCAGCTCCATGCGCATGGGGGCGCTTTGCCCCCATGCGATCCCGATGCGGGTGCGCGGGCATTGGGGGGGGGGGGGGGGGGGGGGGGGGGGGGGGGGGGGGGGGGGGGGGGGGGGGGGGGGGGGGGGGGCCGGGGGGGGGGGGGGGGGGGGGGGGGGGGGGGGGGGGGGGGGGGGGGGGGGGGGGGGGGGGGGGGGGGGGGGGGGGGGGGGGGGGGGGGGGGGGGGGGGGGGGGGGGGGGG
>NZ_JBQKFQ010000014.1:0-46979 GCF_052119225.1 Paraeggerthella sp. LCP19S3_G8 | reverse complement strand
CGAGGAATTGTCCCCGGTGGATGCCGCCCGCGTGGCTGCTATGGATGCGGTGCGTGAGGTGTTCGCCGCCCTCCGCGCCGAAGGGAACTCCCCCGGTGAGCTTGCGCACGCGCCGGGGCTCCGCGAACGGTTCAAGGCCGCGCAGGGCGTCATCGGCTTCGACGTGGAGCCGGACGTGCCCGCCCGCTATCAGGCGGTGCGGGACATCATGGAAAGCAAGGAGGACTAACAATGGCTTGTGGAGCATGTGGCAGCGGAGGAAGCTTCACCCCGGCGACGTACACCGTCCGCTCAACCGACGCGGATGGTCAGGTGCAGGAGCAAACATTCCTGTCTAAGACGCAGGCGGTGATGTTCGCGTCGCGGAACGGCGGTGGGGAGATCATCACGAATAGGGGCGAAGCCCGTAGCTAGACTGTGGGAGGTGAGGGGCATGTCGCCCTGTACACTCCCGACGTAGAGGGACGAGAGACCGACAAGGAGACCAGATGAACACGCTGGATGACATTCTCAAGGCCGTGGCGAACATGCCTACCGACCCGGCGGAGATTGACAAGATCATCACCGCCGCTAAGGCGGTCTACGATAAGCTGACCGCCGACGCGGGCGATAACCCTACCGAGGAGCAGGTCGCCGCGTTGGAGAAGCTCGCGGAAGCCGTGACGCAGGCGCGTGCTGCTAAGGCCGAGGCCGCTAAGGCGGATGCCCAGGCCGCTATCCGAGGTCGCCGGGACCGCGCCGCCGCCGCTGCTGCCGCGTTCGCGGATGATAGCGACGAGGGTGGTTCCGACGATTCCGAAGAGTCCGAAGGGGCCGACGGTGAGCAGGACAGCACCGATGATTCCGACGACTCCGACGAGTCCGAGGATGACGACGCGGGCGAGTCCACCAACGAGGATGATTCCGACGACACCGATACTGACGAGAAGGAGTTCGCTGTGAAGCGACGCTACGGCGGAGCCACCGCCGGTTACCGGGGCGAAGCAAAGTCCACCACCCCGTTCACCCTCGACCCCGCCGCGCCGAACTTCAAGTCCGGCGAAGCAACCTTCCTCGACTTCGCGGAAGCGTTCAACGGCATTTCGTCCGGTCGCGCCCTGCGCGCCACGACCGTCGGCCAGCAGACCCAATCTCACTTCGGACACATCCGCCGCGACCTCCCGACCGAACTCGTCGCATCCGACGAGGCGAGCCTGGTCGCCGCGATTGACCACGCCACCGACGAGTCCCGCCTTGACGGCGGTTCCCTCGTCGCGGCTGCTGGATGGTGCGCCCCATCCGAGACCATTTATGATTTCCTGCCCACCCCGGCTGCGGCGAACCTGTTCTCCCTCCCGGAGATCAGCCTGTCCCGCGGTGGTTTGCGCTACCCGGTGGAGCCGGACTTCTCGACGCTGTACGCCACCAACCGCGGCACCATGACCGAAGCGCAGGCGATCAGCGGCCAGACCAAGGACTGCATCGAGATTCCCTGCGCCGAGATGCAGGAAGTCCGCATGGATGTCCTGTGGACGTGTGTCACGTCGAATCTGCTGGCTAACACCGGCTGGCCGGAGCTGACCGCGAAGTTCCTGGAGAACGCCACGAAGGGTCACCTCCACCGCCTATCCGCCGCCCGTCTGGCGAAGGTCATCGCCCTGTCAAAGAAGGTCGCCGTGGGTGTGCCTGCCCTGGGCACCGCGGGCACGGTGCTGAACAGCATCGAGCTCCACGCGGAGACGCTGCGCCAGAAGTTCCGCCTGGGCACCTCCACCCTGGAGGGTGTCGCCCCCGCATGGCTGCGATCCATCCTCCGCGCCGATTTGGCGTACCGCGATGATGTCCTCCCGGAGCGTGTGACTGACCAGATCCTCGACCAGCACTTCGCGGACCGTGGCGTGCGCTTCCAGTGGGTCGATGATTACCAGCCGCTCAACGGCGACCCGGCATCCGCTGGCTACCCCGCCGAGGTGAAGGTGCTGCTGTACCCCGCTGGCACGTTCTTCTCCGCCGTCCAGAACGTCGTGAACCTCGGCGCTATCTACGACAGCACTGGCCTGTCCAAGAACCAGCGCACCGAAATGTTCCTGGAGGATGGTTTCGCCGTGGGCCAGCGTGGCTACGAGTCCCGCGAGCTGACCATCCCCGTCGCGATCAACGGCCAGGTTGGCCTGCGTCACGCGACAAACCCCGCCGTCCCCGCAGAGTAACCTAACCGGATCGTAGAAAGGAGGTGTCGGCATGGCAACAGTTGTGAAGCCGATGCAGTTCGTCGGACGCGCCCCGCTGCCGACCCCGTCGCGATCTGGCCTGTACGCGGTAGCTCAATTCGTGGACGTGGAGCGCCCCGTCATTCACGGGGTGGAGGTCAGCGTCCCATCCATCGGCGGTCATGGTCTATGGCCGGAGCCGTGCAACCCCGGCCAGGGGCCGAAGCACGGCGGTAATTCCGCAACGTTGATGCAGTTCCCCGGTAACGCTGTGTGGGCTGCGGAAGAGTGCGCCGCCGTGGGTCTTTCCGAAGCGGAGTTGTCCGCCCGGGCGGTGGAGAAACTTAAGGCGGTTGAACCGATTGATGTGGAGCGGCATTTCGCCGCGCTGCTGAAAAAGGAGCCGAACACCGCGTCGAGTATCCCGCAGGCCGAAGCGACGATGCTGGCCGAGGGATTGACCCCGACGGTGCATGTCCGCCCGTCGGACCTTCCCCGTCTGATTGAGTCCCGGCAGGTCATCTCGACTGCTGGTGTGCTCCGCACGATCATGGGGAGCCCCGTGGCGGCGGGCGCGGGGTATGAGACTGACCTGGACGGCACCTACGTCACCGGATCTGTGACGGTGTACCGGAACCAGATCGAAACTCATAACAGTTTCACCCCGGCGACGAACCTCCGGTTCACCGTGGCGGAGCGTGCCTTCGCCGTGGTGTGGCTGGGTACTTCTATCAAAATCAACGAAGGGAGCTAGCGGTGGCTGGCGTAATTTTCGAGACTGACGGTGATGTGGTGACGGTGTCGCCCATCATGGGTCGGCAGCAGGATTTCCAAGATGTAGCGGCGAAGCTCGTCGCCGCTGGCGAGGTTCAGACGGTCACCGCATCGCGTGGCGTGGCGCTCCGCGTCACCCGCGATACCGCTGTGGCGGCTGGTGTCCTCGAAGAGGATAAACCGGCGGCTCGGTCCGCCAAGAAAACGACTACTAAGAAGGACGGCTAAACAATGGCTGCAATCAACCAAGCACTCCCGGTTATTAAGGGCTTCCGGATGCGCGCGACCCGCGTGGGCCGCTGCGGACTCCCCCTAAAGGGCCCGAAGAACCAGATCGTCACCGACGGCTTCATCGAGTTCGGCATGGAGCGCGAAACCTCCGATGGTGACGACATCGAGCAGAAGAACGCGTCCGGTGTCGTGTGCGCGACCGACCGCACCGAAGACCAGTTCAAGCGCTACAACCTCACCCTCCAGTTGTGCGGCATTCAGCCGGACTTGCTGACGATGTTCACCGACCAGGCGGCGGTTCTCGACGCTGACGGCGACACCGCGGGTTTCCTACAGCAGACCGGTGGCAACACTTCCGGTTCCGTGGCGCTGGAGCTGTGGGCCGGTACTGGCGGCGGTGATGACTGCGAGGTGCCGGAAAACGACGACATTTTCAAGTCTGTTGAGGGTGGTAAGACTGGCGGTCAGTGGTGGTACATCCTGCTCCCCTGGGTGCGTGGTGCTACCCTGGGCGACCTGACCATCAACGGCACCGACGCGGCGGAGGTTACCGTGTCGGCGTACACCGGCAGCGGTGCTCATTGGGGCCAGGGTCCCTATAACGTCGTGCCGGGTGCGGATGGTAGCGCGGGTCGCCTGCTCGCCCCGGTGCCTGCTCGCACCCACCTGTTGATGCAGCGCACCACCATCGCACCCCCGGAGGTGACGAAGGGCGCGGTGGAGCTTACCGTGCCGTCCCCGTATTTCTCCGCTGCCTAATCATCCGGTATAGTGGTGGGTGGTGGCCCTACCGATTAGGGTCGCTGCCTCCGCTTCCAGATGTTGCGGTGGTGACAAGAAACCATTTTTTCTTGCGCGTACCCATGATTCCCCCGCTGTCCACTCACGGCGGGGGATTCGTGGTTGTATGCTGGTGGTGCGATGCTGCTTCACCGTCGGGTGTTTTCAACCGCTGTGGTGCTCGGCGGGGAGTTTGCCGCCCGGCTGGTGGGCAGTATCGCGCCGAGAATGAGGGATTGTCCGAATGAGCCCCGTTCCTGGTTGATGATGGTGTGGAGACCGTCGCCCCTTGTGGCCTTGTGATCTCGTTGTCTTGTGGTGAGCAGCGATTGATCCGGCGTATGGGTGCGGAGGACCATCATTACCCGGGGGCGGGGTTTATTCGTTTCCCGACCCGGGGAGGGGTGTCGTGGTTGGTAGCATTACCGGTATGAGTGACCTTTGCGAGTGGCCGGTAGACATGTCGTGCTTCCCCCCTATCCCGGAGGGTAAAGAGGATGTGGCCCGCCTGGCTGTGGATACGGCTACGGAGATTCTGTGGGCGCTGACGGGTCGGCAGTTCGGGGTGTGCCCGGCGGTGTATCACCCGGGGGTTGAGCAGTGTTTGCGGTGCGAGCCGACGCTGTGGCGGGGCGAGTGGTTCAACGTGGATGTGTCCACAGCGGAGTGTATGCGGATCGTGCTGCCCGGCCCGGTGTTCGAGGTGACTCGGGTGGAGCTTTCGGACGGGTCCGATGGTGAGTTCGCGGTGTCGGGGGATGCGGTGGTGGTGCGTGGGGCTCGCCCGACGGCGATTCACTACCAGCGGGGTATTCCCGCGCCCCCCTCGGCGGGGTTCATGGTTGGCAGGCTCGCGGCGGAGCGGTATCTACAATGTGTCGATTCCGGGCGGTGCCGACTCCCCAAATACGCCACGCAGGTGACCCGGCAGGGAGTGTCGGTGCACATGGCCGACCCGGCGGAGGTTATTGGGGAGGGGCTCACCGGCCTGCCGGAGGTTGATTCGTGGATACGGTCGGTGAACCCTAACGCACTAGCGGAGGACTCGGAGGTGCTCGGATAATGGCGAGGACCGATCAGGTGTCCGCCGCGCTGGTGCGGTGGATGGATAAAGCGTTCAACGATTCCGAGGCCCCACCGGTCGGTGGCGTGTCCGGGGGGACGGAGCTCCGCCCCGGCGTGAGTCTCCCCGCGTTGGACAATTTCGACACGTGCGTTCTCGCGTGGGTCATGTCCGGCATTAGGTTCCGGACGGAGACGTTCCCGTCGCCCGCGGAGATTCCGCAGTGCGGTGGGCGGCTCGCCGTCGAGTTCACCGTCGGCATCGCCCGATGTTCCGAAGCGTTGGGTGATGGTGGTGTCCTCCCGTCGATTGAGACGATGGAGCGGGAGTTCGCGATCCAAGAGGACGACAAGGACCGGTTGTGGGCGGCGACGTGCCGGGCGGCGAAGGAGCTGGAAATGGAGCATCACGTCCGCTCGTCGGCGTTGTACCCGGTTGAGGTGTACGGCCCGGAGGGTGGCACCGTGGCCGTGTACCGGTCCATAATTTTCGAGTTGATGTAGGAGATCAATCATGAGCAACAGTTTCAACATTCGTATCCGCTGGGTCCGCAACGTCATGGGCTGGCAGCGTGGAGACGAGACGACCGTTACCCGCACGGCCTATATTGACAACCTAATCGCTAATGGCATGGTGGTTGTGGTGGAGGATTTCGCTCCGCAGCCCCCGGCGGAGAACGCGACCCGGGCGGCGTGGGCGGAGTTCCTGACGAAGATGGGGATTGACTTCCACGAGCAGACCCCGCGCCGTGATTTAATCCGCATGTGGGATGACCGCACCGCCCCGGCTGCGGTGGACGATGGGAACCCGTCCGATGCCGAGTAGCGGTATCGTTTTCACCCCGAACCGGGCCGGCATAGCGGAGGTCACGGCGGGCGCGGCTGGGCCGGTGTTCAAGCTGGTGCGTAAAGCCCAGGCGGAAACACAACTCGTCGCGAACCGGATTACCCCCACGGATACTGGTCGTCTCCGCGGCGCGAATGAGACCACGCCGATTGTGGTGCAGGGAACGAAGGTCGTCGCCGGGGTGGAGAACAAGACGTCGTACGCAATGTTCGTTCATGAGGGCACGCGGGCGCATGTGATTGAGCCGAGGAATAAACGCGTCCTCGCGTGGGTGCCGCGTGGCGGGACGGTGCGGTTCGCGAAGCGGGTGCATCACCCGGGGACGAAGGCGCAGCCGTGGCTCGCGAAATCGGCGGAGCTCGCAGCGAGCCGGAACGGGTTCACCTTCCGGAAATCGTGATAAGTTGGTGTGGAAACACACCACACATATCCCCTAATGGAGGAATCATGGCAAACGATAAGGCAGCGGCGTTCAAGGCCGATGTGGAGTCCGCGGAGGATCGTCGGGAGCAGCTTCGACGCGAGCTCGCGGAGCTCGACGGTGATGCGGATGCCCCGGTTGCGGAACATGGAGATTTGAGCGTCGATTCGTTTGACGGCATCGACCCGGAGACGGTCGAGGTGGAGTCGAAGATGCTGGGCCGGACGCTGCTGGTGACCCGCCCCACCTCGGCCGAGATGACGCTGTTCGCATCGGATGTGTCTTCGCGCCTGATCAATGATGTGCAGCGCACCGCGATCATGTCGGACTTCTGCCAGACTCATATCGACCCGGAGGATTTCCTAGCGTGGCGTGACGAGGTGCTACGCCGCGGTTCGTCCCTGTTTTTTTATGAGTCCATCGCGGCGATGGTGGACATGCTCGAAGAGCTCGTCGTGGATAACGACTCGGAGCAGGAGTGGGAGTCGTTCGCGAACCGGCAGGAACGCCGGAAGGCGGAGCGGGAGAAGGCGGCTCGTCAGAAGGCCCGCGAAGCGAAGTTGCGTAAGCGTTAGGCCGTGGCGCTGATCGTTCGCGCGTACAGCCGGGACTGGGAGTTTTCGTCTCCCGGCCCGGCTGTCGCTCTACGTATCCACGAGCTGGCGGGCATGAGCCCGAATGACCAGTACCTAGAAATAGTGGACATCGTCGTGGAGCACCTATCAGACGACGATGCGGTTTGGTTCGACGCGCGGGGTAAATACGAACTGCCGGAGGATGCCCCGGCGGAGCTGCTGATCGAATGGCTGGAAGCGGCGACGGGTAAGCCGTTCTCGGCGGTGGCTGCGTTGTCGTCGGCGTTGGTGGAGAGCTGGGCGCAGGTTCGGGGCCGGCTAATCACGTCGGGCATCCCGGAGCCGATGGTGCAGATCCGGCAACTCGGGTCGATGCTCGACGCGGTAGAGTTCATGATCCTAGAGTCCCACAAGGACGACAAAGAGAGAGCGCGGTATCGGCAGAAGGTTTACAAGCCGCGTGTCAAGACCGGGGCAATTGAGAAGCCCGCGGGGTTCGACCCGTCGGACATGGCGGCGCAGGCGGCGATGCTGGAAGCGCTGGACGCTTAGCACGGTAGAGTATGGGGCGTAGGATCGGGAGGTTCATGGTATGGCGACTGTCGGCACGGCGCGGGTGACGATTGAGGCTGATTTCAGCAGGTTCGAGCAGGACGTTCAGACGTTCTTCAACCGCAGCGGCAAAGCGGCGGGGGATGCCCTCAACCGGGGCGTGAAATCGGGTGCCGATGCGGCGCAGAAGTCCGTGAAGGACGTGGGCACGGAGTTCCAGAATGTTGCTGCGTCCGCGTCCTCGGCGGGGCGTGATGCGTCGTCGTCGTGGGCGGCGGAGATGGGGAAGGTTGGCACGTCGGCGCAGAAGTCCGCGGCGGTGGCTTCCTCGGCGCTGACTGATCTGTCGGGTAAGGGCGCGTCGGCGGCGAGCCGGGTGTCGTCGTCCTGGGTATCGAGCATTAGTGGTGTTGCGTCCTCGACATCCTCGGCTGCGTCGGCTGCGTCGTCCTCGTTGGATGGTGTGGGACGGGCCGCGTCGGGTGCCGCTTCTGGTATCCGCGTGTCCTTCGCGAACGGCTTCGGCGGTGTCGCGTCGGCTGCGTCCGGGATGGTGAGTCGCGTGTCCGCGACGATGGGTAGCGTGGCTTCCTCGGCCCGTGGCGCGGCGGAGTCGATTAAAACGTCCATCACCAACGCACTGAAGGAGTCGGAGCAGACCGCTGACCGCGTTCCGAGCGCTATCGGCAGGATCGGCGTGGCCGTGGGCGCTATCGCCGGGCCTATGGCGATCCTAAAGGGCGGGTTCGACCGCCTGATGAACATCCAGCGCGCCGAGGTGATGTTCAAGTCCGTGGGCCTGTCGGCGGAGCAGACGAAGAATCAAATGGCGAAGCTTACCGAGCAGGTGACGGGAACGTCCGTGTCCCTGGCGGACGCGGCGAAGTACTCCGCTATGTTCGCGCAGTCTGGTGTAGAGCTCGGCAAGCCGATGGACTCCGCGATCCAAGCGTTCACGGCCCTATCGTCCATCGCGGAGGGCTCGGGCGTGGACGTGGGGCGTGTGATGCAGCAGATCAGCGCCCAGGGCAAGGTCACGGGCGAGGACATGGCGCAAATGGCCGACGCTGGTGTCAATGCGACGAAGTACCTCGCGGACAGCATGGGCATGTCCCAGGCTGATGTGAAGAAGGCGATCTCGGACGGCAAGGTGTCGTTCGAGGACTTCGTCACGGCTATCAATAAGGGCACGGGGTCGCTGGCGAAGGATATGGGGCAGACCCTCCCGGCGAAGATTGCGAACTTCAAGACCTCACTGTCCGCGTTCGGCGCGACGCTGCTGGAACCCATGATCGGCCCGATGACGAAGGCTGTGGAGTTCCTCACCGGCGTGTTCAAGGGGCTGAACCAGCCGATTAAGGACTTCGTGACGTGGCTCGGCGAGGGGTCGCTGGCGGCGGATGCCTTCAAGGGTGTAATGATCGTCGTTGGTGGTGTCGTCGCGGGTGCCGTGGCGCTTATGGCGGTCGGTGCGTTGGCTTCGCTGGGGAGCATGATCGGCGGGTTTGTCCTGGGCGGACTGCAGGCCACCATCACCGGGGCGAAGATGGTCGCGGCGGCGTGGACGACCGTTGCTGGGTGGGCTAGGGCCGCTGGTGCTATGGCGATTCAGGTGGCGAAGATGATCGGTCAGTGGGTCATGCTGGGCGGTCAGGCACTTGTGCAGGCCGGGCGTGTCGCCGCCGCATGGATCATGGCCGCGCCGAAGAACCTGGTGCAGTACACGATAGCGTTCGTTCAGATCATCGCCGGGTGGGTGCGCATGGCTGCGGTGGCGACGGTTCAGGCTATTAAGGCTGGGGCTGCGTGGATCATAGCCGCCCCGAAGAACCTGGGCACGTATGCCCGCGCGTTCGGCGCGATGATCGCCGGGTGGGGACAAGCCGCCGGTGCCGCTATCGTGAACGCTGGGCGCATCGCCGGGGCGTGGATCATCGCCGCCCCGAAGAATCTTGGAGCCGGTGTCAAGGCGTTGGGCATGATAGCCGGTGGGTGGGTCCGCGCGGGCATCGCCGCCGTCGCGAACGCCGCTGTTATCGCCGGGTCGTGGCTCGTTGCTATGTGGCCGGTGGCCCTCGTCATCGCCGCTATCGTCGGCATCATCGGTGTGTTCAAACTTCTGTGGGATAACGTCGCCGGGTTCCGCGAGTTCTGGCAGGGCGTGTGGGACGGCCTTGTCAATGTGGTGGCTACCGCGTGGACGTGGATCAAGAACATCATCGTCGGGACGTGGGACGCGATCGTCGGCTGGTTCCAGTCCGGCTGGGTGCAGGCAGTGTGGCAGACCCTCGTGGATGGGGCACAGGCCGCGTGGAACATCATCACGGCGGTGTGGGGCGGCTTGGTTGATTTCTTCGGCGGGATCTTCTCTGGACTCGCAACCGCGTTCAGCGCCGTGTGGGACGTCATCGGTACTGCGTTTATGTGGGTGTGGGAGTCCGTCCTATCGCCCATCTACACTTGGATTGCTGACACGTGGGGACGCATCGCGGAGATCATCGCCCCGGTGTGGGACACCATCACCGAGAAGGTCGCGGCGTTCGGGTCGTGGTTCATGGACTTCTGGAACACGACGCTGTGGCCTATCGTGTCGCAGGTCGTGGACTTCTTCAAGCGGATTGGTGAAGCGGTCGGCGGGTTCATCTCGGATCATTGGCCTGTTCTGCAGAAGGTGCTGATGATCATTGGTGGTGTGTTGCTCACGCCTATCATCATTGGTCTTGGTCTGGTCGTCGGCGCGATCGTCGCGGTCGTGACGATCGTTGGTGTGGTCATTGGTGCCATCACCGGGCTCATCTACGTGCTGGTGCAGCTCCCCGGGTGGATTAGCCAGGCCGTCACCGCGATCAAGGACTGGTTCGGCCAGGCGTGGCAGTGGACGAAGGACAAGTTCGCGGCAATGGGCGATGCCGTGTCCGGGTGGTGGCGTGATCACGTCGCGCCGTTGCCGGGGCGGGTGGGTCAGGCTATCGGCGGGGTAATTGATTGGTTCAAGGGCCTGCCGGGGCGTATCCGCGGAGCCCTGTCGGATGCTGGGTCGTGGCTAATCGACACCGGCAAGAACATCGTCCAAGGTCTGATCAACGGCATGACTTCCCTCGCCGGGAAGATCGGCAGCTACTTCCTCGACAAGATTCCGGGGTGGATCCGCAAGCCGTTCGAGTCGGCGCTGGGTATTCACTCCCCGTCGCGCGTGTTCGCGGGCTACGGCGAGAACATCGGGCAGGGCCTAATCAATGGCGTGCAGTCTATGGCTGGGAGCGTGAAGGGCGCGGCGCAGAGCTTGGCAAACTCGGCGGCTGATGTGTCGCTGCCGGAGGTCGCGGCCCCCACGGTCGCCGCCCCGGTGGTTCCCGCCCCGGTGCCCGGAATCGCGGTAGACAGTGTCGCCCAGATGCCCGGTGATGGTGCCGCCCTGGGCGCGATGATGCAGCAGCAGCAGGAGTCGATGCTGGCGTGGGGAGCCACCGCGCAGCAGCAGACCGGCGAGGTGGTGAACCCCGCCCTCGCGAGCGTCGGCACGACCGCGCAGACCATGAACGACACGCAATTCCAGCCGGTGATGCTGGGTATGCAGACCGCAATGTCCGCGACCGGCTCGGCGGTGTTGGCTATGACGAGCACGGCGTGGACCCCGGCGATGCTGGGGATGCAGGCCGCGTCGAACGCTACTGGCGCTAACACGTCGTGGAATGCTTACGGCGTCGTGAACCCCGCGTTGTTCAGCATCGCGAACACCGCGTGGAATGTTCTCAACACGGGCGTGAACCCCGCTATGGCTGGTATCCGCGGGGCGCTGACGTACACGGCGAACACGTTCGGGTGGGCTGCTGGCAACATCGCGCAGCAGTGGAATCAGGTGCGTGAAGCCACCGCCCGCCCCGTCCGCTTCGCGATCCAGTCGGTGTTTAACGACGGCATCGTCGGGATGTGGAACTCCGCGTCCGAGTTGCTCGGGACACAGAAGATGGCCCCGTACCCCGTACGGTTCGCCACGGGCGGTCTGGTGCGAGGCCCGGGTGGGCCGAAGGACGACAAGATCCCCGCGCTGCTGTCGAACCACGAGTACGTCCTCAACGCTAAGGCCGTTCGGAACATCGGCGTGGATAACCTCAACGCCTTAAACTCGGGTTCGTACCGCGTCGCCCCGCAGGTCCTCCGCGACCCGGAGAAGCGCCGGGCGATGCTGCGCGACAAGACGTTCACGAACGTTGCGGCGCGGTATCAGGGCGGCGGTCTGGCGGAGGGAACCCCGGCGTGGAAGGCGCTGCTCCGCGGATACAACTGGGCCCGGTCGCGCAACGGTCGTCCCTACGTGTGGGGCGGCTCGGCGCATGGCGATGGTGGTACGGACTGTTCTGGCTTCATGTCGGGCATCGCGGATGTGATCCTCGGCGGGTCCGGCGCACGTCAATGGGCTACAGGCAATTTCCCCGGGACGCAGCGGGGCGCGTGGAAACCTGGCCTGGCGGCTGGCTTCGCCGTCGGCATATCGGATGTCCACACCGCCGGAACGATCGGCGGAGCGCCGGGCATCCCCGCGGTGAACGTCGAGTCCGGTGGCATCAACTCACGTGTAAAGTTCGGTACCTCGGATGCTGCTGGTGCGAATGATTCGCAGTTCAACCGTAGATTCTCGCTCATTGTGACTGATTCCGGCGCGTTCGTGCCCGGCATGGGCGGCGGCGCGTCGATGGTGGACATCATCGGCGGGTTGACGAAGCCATTCCAGGAACGCATGAGTTCCGCAGCCGCCGGGTGGGCGCAGTCGCACGCTGGCATCATCAACACGTATCCGCAGAAGCTGTCGGAGACGCTGGGGAAGATCACCCGCGACAAGATTACGAAGCTGTCCGAGGAAATGATGGGCGACCCCGGCGGTGTCGGCGCGGAGCGGTGGCGACCTATGGCGAAGCGTGCCATGGCCCGCGTCGGCTTCAACTGGCAGGATAAACGCCAAGTCGATGCCATGATCGCGCAGATTCAGTCCGAGTCCGGTGGTATTCCGAACCGGGCGCAGGAAATCGTGGATGTGAACGGCACCGGCGCGTCGGCGGGCCTTGGCCTGCTGCAGATCATTCCGACGACGTTCGCGGCGCACCGTGACCCGGAGCTGCCGAACGACCGCACGAACCCGTTCGCGAACATGGTCGCGGCGCTGCGGTACTACAAGTCCCGCTATGGCATGGACCTTACGACTATGTGGGGTCACGGGCATGGTTACGACCGTGGCGGGTTGATCACGGATCGGGGCTTGTTCTCGAAGCAGACGACGCAGGCGGAGCGGGTGCTGTCGCCTAGGCAGACCGGCGCGTTTGAGGAGCTCGTCGGGTTCCTCGGGTCGGCTGATTGGCAGTCCCTCCGCGACGCTGGTGCAACCATTACCGGCGACAGCGGCGGGCGGAGCGTGAGGACGGTTGAGGTGACCCTGAACTACTACGGGAGCGGCGACGGTGAGGACGTGGCCGATGCCGTCGAGCAGCGACTTATTAGGAGCGCGTGGTGAGTTACAACGGCTATTTGAGTCTCGGAAGCGCGGAGTTGATTAACTCCCGCCGGGCGGCTGGGCACGCCCTCCACGGTATCTGTTCCCGCTCGTTTGAGCTGATTTGGGATGATTCGTGGGGCCAGCAGCACGTGTGGCTCGGCGACGAGGACTACATCACCCCGGAGCAAACCGGGGCCCCGTGGGTTCAGGCGGGCAGGCCGGAGTCGTTGGAGTTCGGCGGGGTGTACGGCCTGAATATTGACGGGCTCGACACGACGAAGATTGATCAGGATGTCACCGAAGCCACGGGCGACGGCGGTTCGGTCGGCAGGCGTAGGCTCCCCACTCGCGAGGTCAAGGTGGAATGCTTGCTTATGGCGGCGACTTCCCGTGGCCTGGAGTGGGGACTGCGGTGGCTGACCCGTTCTCTGCTCGCGGATGGGTGCGGGGGGGATAGCGGCCCGCGTGATTTGGTGTTCCTCGAATCGTGCCCGGATTATCGGCAGTGGGAGCGCCCGGCTGATGTCCGGGAGCGTGCCGGGCAGCTGACCCGGATGCTGACGAGCGTGGTGGTGACGAAGACCCCGGAGGTGACGAACCGCTACGGCGTGTCGAATGACCGTGGGGACTACGCGCCGTGTATGGCGGTGGTGGAGTTCGAGCTGACGGCGCTGGTGCCGAGGGTATGGCGCAGCCCCGTTGTGTTGCTCGGGCCGCGGAGCCTGTCGGCGGGCGAGGTGATGACCGCTAGGTTCCAAGAACTCGACGCGGATGGGACGTGCCCGGCGAACTGTGATGACGACGAGGGCGTGCTACTAGATCCGAAGATGGGCGACCTGTGGACGCTGCCCCGCCCGACCGCGCCGGGCGTTGAGATCGGTTGCATGCCGATTGATTCGCGACGATCCGTGTTCACAATCAGGGAGGGCGCTATCCCCCTGACCGGTGAGATGCTGCCGACCGTCGTGGTCCGCTCCACGGGGCGGGAAGAAAGGAACATCCGCATCCGCTGGGCGCGTGGGCTTGTGGTCGATGATGGGGCGGCGCTGGACTGCCAGACCGTCGGCGAAGCTATGGCAACGTACCTCCCCGCGGATAGTGTCCTCACCCTCGACGGGCGTTCCGGGGCGGCGTGGGCTGACCTTCCGGATGGTCGGCGTGTTGATGCCACGCCGGTGATGGTCGGGCGTGCCGGTGGGCCGTGGCGACCCCCGGTGATGACGTGCGGCGATCCCTACACCCTCGTGGTTGATGCTGGGCAGGACACGACCGCGACGGTGGAAGTCACCGGCGTGACGGGGGAGGTGTAGCCATGCCGACGTTGGGACAACCGAGGTGGGGCGCGACCATCGCGGAGCCTTCCGGGCGGATCATCTGGCAGTCCGGTGAGGACATTAGCGACTGGGACTTCGACCGGGTGCTGTGCGACATCTCGAAGGCGAGTATCAAAATCGCGGCATCGCCGGTGTTGTGCTCCCGCGTGGAGCCGTGGCTGCACACCCTCACATTCTGGGCGGGTAGCGAGGTCGCGTGGCACGGTCTGGTGACGGAGACGAAGGCGGCGAAGGGGTCGCTGACCGTCACCGCGTCGGATGGTGCCTGTCTGTTCAAGCGCCGTCGGCTCCCGTCCGGGCGGTTCTGGGATCAACGCGACGCATCGCAGGTGATGCAGCAGCTCGTGGTGGATGGGATGGGCCCGTCCGACCCGCTACACATCGCTGATCACATTCACGCCCTGGACTCCCGAATCTGGGTCGTGGTGAACGAGACGGCGAACAGCGTCCTCGTGGATGATGTGGTCGATGATCTGACCGAGGCCGGGCTGGAGTGGACGTTCGTCGGCGGGTCGTTGATGGTCGGACCGGTCGGGGCTCGGCATCGTACCGCACCGCTGTCGGATCGGCACCTCGGCGATGATGTCGTCGTGACGAAGGTGGGCAAGGATGTGGTCACCGACGTGCTCGTCAAGGGTGAGGGTGTGTGGGCGCAGCGGGCGATTGAGGATGACCGGATCGTCCTCCAGTCCATCGTGAAGGGAAACAAGCTCGCTACGGTTCAGGAGTGCGAGACGAAGGCGCAGGCGACGTTGGACCAGTTCGCGGTCGCCCCGGTGGCGGTGAGTGTCGGTGGGGCTGGGTTACGCGCCGACGCGCCGGTTTCGTTGCATGAGCTCGTTCCCGGCGTGCGTGTGCCTGTCTCGTCGGTTCAGACCGGCGTGCGGGTCGGCTGCGACCTGATGATCGAAAAGGTTGCGTTCTCACCGGATGGGATCAAACTGTCCCTCGTTCCTCCGTCGGTGTCGTGGGAGGCTCGCGAGGAGTTCCCGCCGCCGTTGACGAACGACTTCAAGTCGCCGTGGGAGAAGGAGCAGGCCGGTAAGGCCAACGCTTCGCAGAAGGATAAGGCCGACGATGCGGACTGGGTCAAGCCCGGAACGCCGTTATAGGAGAGCAGGATCATGGGTAGGACAGCGCGGACGGATGCGGAGTACATCGCGGAGTTGGAGCGGCGTGTCAGGCGGCTGGAGCGCGCTCTGGGGCCGTGGCAGTTGAGTGTGGGCCGGTATGGGGACCTCGTCGCCGATAATCTGGACACCGGAGTGAGAACCGTTGTAGCCCGGCGTGAGTCGGAGCCGCAGGGTAAGAAGGAGACATAGAGGTTATGGCTAACACCATTTGCACATCCCGTCAGTTCTCGACCGAGAACGGGGTGCTGCATCTATCACGGGCCGCGATGCCCCGCGTGGTGCTGGAGACTCGCACGCCCTCGGTTAATGACGGGGAGATTAAAGAGCACTCGCCGATTGATAACCAGAAGATTCTGATTGAGCAGCGCGGGCACTGGAAGAACGACTTCGGAGTTCCTGTGACGGTTCAGGTTCAGATCCAACGCGCTCGCCGAACCATGAGCACGACGTGTCCGCACACTGTGTTTCTCCGAGAGTCGTACACGACGCGGGTCGGGACCGATGGGCTTACGCAAATCATGGCCCCGGAGCCGACGACGGAGCCGACGTGGAACACGGAGTGGGGCGCGGGCCTGTTCGCACCGTTCAATGGGATGGGTGGGGACGAGTGGCCCCCGATTACGACGTGGCAGTCCACCCCGGAAGCCACCTCGACGCTGGACCAGATTCGCGTTCCAGCGGGACAATCGCTGGACGTTCGGTTCCGCGTCTCACTGGTGACGAACGCTTACGTCCGGGTGCCGTGGGGCGATGCTCACCCGCGCGATGGTAGGCCGACCGCGTTCGTCTGGGCATTCTCGAACACCATGCGATTCTTCGCCTTCCCCGACCCCGTATAGCTCGACTAGATAGGACACACAACAATGGCACTTGAACAGGATTACGGACGCATCCCCGTCCCGGCGGATAACGTTCCCGAGTTCGGTGTGGTGGTGCGCATCCAGGGCACTCACGCCGTCCTCACCGCCGACCGGGATGGGAAGCCGACCCCGTTCCTCCGACACAACGAGCAGATGATGGTGCGGTTCACCCCGCACATCAAGCAGTTGCTGGAGGAAGGGTGGGTCGATCTGATCGACTACATTGAGTTCCCCGCGGCGGCGCAGTACTTCCCCACTATGGCGGAGGTGTTCCAGATGATCGAGGACCGGGCTAAGACGCTGCCCGGCGAGTCGGTGCTGGGCATCCGCGTGGATGGGGATGCGCTGGTGATGCGGGTAGGCCGGGACTTGGAAACGTCCCGCGAAGTCCGGGCGGTGATTCCACAGTTCGGTGATTTGTCGGCGCAGGTTGAGCAGGCGGAGACGGCTGCGCTTCGGTCGGAAATGGCTGTGGAGCAGGTGATGAACCTGGTGAAGGACGCGGCGCAGGTCGCGGCGGATCAGGTGTCGGTGGAAGCGGAGCAGTACGCTGCGCTCGCTGCTGCTGCTGCGGAGCGTTCCGTCACGGCGGCGGAGGAAGCGACGCGACAGGTCGAGTCCATCGGCACGGTCGCCGGGCCGGAGGGTCCACGCGGGCCGGAGGGGCCGATGGGTCCGCAGGGTCCGCAGGGTCCGCAGGGTCCGCAGGGTCCGCAGGGCCCGAAGGGCGACACTGGTGCGGCGGGTAAGGACGGTAAGGACGGCGCTTCGGTGTCGTACGAGTCGATGGTCGCGACTTACGCTGATCTCCCGAAGGGTTTGTCCTCGTCTGATAAGGGCAAGGGCTGGGTTGTCACCGCTGATGGTCGGATTTACGTGTGGGATGGGGCGAAGTTCCCGCCCGAGGGCGCTGCACCATTGTTCCGTGGCCCGCAGGGCGAGACTGGTCCGCGCGGCCCGCAGGGCATCCAAGGCACGCAGGGCCCGAAGGGCGATACTGGCCCGCAGGGTCCGATGGGTCCGCAGGGTCCGAAGGGCGATGTTGGGCCGACCGGTCCGAAGGGTGATACCGGGCTTCAAGGTGTGCAGGGTCCGAAGGGCGATACCGGCCTACCCGGTAAGGACGGTCGGTCGTTGATCGTTCGCGGGGAGGTCGCATCCTCGGCATCACTGCCCCCATCGGCGGCGGTGGGTGACACCTACGTCATGACCGATAGCGGTAAAGCTGTGATGTGGAATGGTACGTCGTGGTCGGACCCGTTTGCGTTCGTCGGTCCGCAGGGACCGCAGGGTGATAGGGGACTCCGCGGCGATACTGGCCCGCAGGGTCCGCAGGGCCCGGCTGGCCCGGCTGGCACCCTATCGGCTGACCAGGCGACCGCGCTGTTTGGCGCGCCGTCGTTCCGCACGAAGCCCTACGGTGTGCTCCGCTGGACCGGGCCGCAGTACGACCCGCCAGCAGCACGGTTTACCCGTATGCGCGCCTACTCGGACGGGAGGCTCGTTGTCGGCAAGAACTACGGTGGCGTGGCGAACGCATCCACGAATGATCCGTACCTCGTCGCCCCGGTTGATGGGTGGTACAACCTGTACGCCCGGCAAGGTTTCGCCACCATCCCCGGCGCTAAGGGCTGCGGCCTGACAACGGACATTAACGCGGGTGATCGGGGGCTCGTGTTGTGGAACGATATTGGCTTCGGTCAGATCAGTATGGCGACCGGCGTGGAGTTCCTCACCGCAGGGACAAGGTTGTACCCGTGGATTTGGACGACCGAGGGTAACGCCGGGGCGACTGGCAACATCCGAGGAATGGAATCACAATTCCGCATGATCTTCCTAGCAGGAGCGTAACGATGGCTGAAATTAACTACGACGATCTACTCAATGAGATCATCGAGCAGATCAAGAATGACGATTCGGCGGACTCCGCGACGGTGGAGCGGCTGGTGCAGCGGCTCCGCGAGTTGCAGGCCACCGCGTCGGCGGAAGTCCTCGGTCGGAAAATCATCGCCGGGGACGGGCTCGCCGGGGGTGGGACGCTGGAGCAGGATGTGACACTCCGCCTGTCGGATGAAACGAACGAGTACATCCGGCTCGCGGCGGCTGCGACGACCCCGAAGCAGCTCGCGGAAGCGATCGCCCCGCTGCTGACGAAGGCCGAAGCCGGGGCGACCTACGCGACGAAGGCGGAAGCGAAGCCCGCCTACGTTATCCCGTTCAGCGTGCCGGGCACGATCAACGGCGAGGAAGTGTCCCCGCCCCTACTGATCGGCACGGGCGCGGCGGGGTTGAAGATCACGCATATCGGTGTCGCGGTCGGCACCCCCGGCTCGGCGGTGACTGTGACGCTGCGCGGTGGGGCGACCGGGTCTATTACCGTGGGGGATGGGGTGGTGTCGAAGCAGTCGGCGATGTCCGTCCCCATCACGGGCCCGGTGCGGGTTGCGATCTCGTCCGCGTCCTCGGCGGGTGTGACGGTTACGCTTCGGGTGCAGGAGTCCTAGCATGAGTATCAAGGACTGGGTCAGGACGGCGCGGGCGGTTCAGACACATGAGTCATTCGACGGGCGGCTCAACACGGGCGGGGCGATGATTGGCTCCCCGGTGTACGTGCAGGGCGTGGATGGTCAGGCGCTGTCGATTCCCGCGAACGCTGGTGCGACTATCCCGGTGTCGTCCGCTGCTGCTGCAGGCTACCCGGTGTCGGTATCACTGTGGTTCCGGTACTCTGCGAGCTCCGCGGTCGCGGAGCTGTTTCAGTGGGGCAACATTCCCGGCATGGGTGCGCGGGTGTACGGCGCCAATTCGGTTTATCCTCCAGGCACGGTCGAGGGGTGGGTGCGGTTGTCCTCGGGCGGGTTCGCGCTCCGCGCCCGGTCGGAGCAGTTATCACCGGATCGGTGGCACCTCGTGACCCTCACCGTCGAGGGGACGACGATATGGGGCGGGTGCCGCGCCCGCATGTATATCAACGGCACGCTGGTTGCCGTGCAGTCGTATAGCGGCGGGCTGTTCAACCTCGTGAACTTCGACCGTCCCCGTACCATGACCGTCGGCGTGTCCGCCGGGGCGGTTGTGGTGGACGAGCTGATCATCCAGGAAGCGCTGCTCGGAGATTCCGAGGTTATGGGGCTATATCAGTCTGCGGAGTCGCTGACGCGGGGGACGAAGCGGAGCGGGTGGGGCGTGGTATTCTAGACCGCAAGCAGGACCAGTCCCCGCTGACCTCCAGACAGCAGATTGGGGGCCGGTTCCGAAGGGATTAAGGCCCGTGTTGCTACGACCTCCCCCTCGCCTAGTGGGCAGCTATGGCGAGGGGGCTTCCTCATGTATAGGGGACGGGGCGGTCGCGCCGGTTAGACTCAACCTATGAGCAGACAGTGGCCGATGCCGAAGAACACATTCACCATCACATCCCGGTTCGCGGGCAGGATCAACCCCGTGACGGGCCGACCAGAATCACACTCCGGAACAGATTTAGCCGCCCCGGACGGCACCCCGTTCTACGCCGTCCAGTCTGGAACTGTGCAGTACATCGGACCCGCTTCGGGCTATGGGCAGTGGATCGTCGTGGACTCGTCCGACGCGGACGGCGGGGGCTGCGTCGAGTACGGGCACATGTGGAACGCCTTCGCCACGGGGCTGAAACTGGGCGACCGGGTGGAGGTCGGGCAGCTGCTCGGCTACGTCGGGTCGAATGGCCAGTCCACGGGCCCGCACCTCCACGTCACGGTGTGGGAACGTGGCTACGGCGGGAAGCGCGTGGACCCGGAAACCTGGCTCCAGGACGCGGCCTACCCACCGCCCGGTGGTGGTCGCGCCCCCGTCACCGGCGAATCACCAGCCGGGGGCGATGTGCTCTTCGGCGTGGACATCTCGAACCATCAGAACGGCTTCTCGTTGCGCCGGGTGAAGGAGGAAGGCTTCGCGTTCACCATCATCAAGGCGACCGAGGGGACGTGGCGCGACCCGGTGTTCCGGTCGCACCTGGACGACGCGAAGGCTAACGGCGTGCTGGCCGCTGCTTACATCTACGTGCGCGAGGAAACATCGCCGGAGGATCACGCCGCCGCGCTGGAAGCGCAGCTACCCGAGAAGGACGTTCCCGTCGCACTCGACATCGAGGACAAGAGCGGCTACGACCCGGGCCTGTGGCACGGCATCGTGTCCGCGCTTCGCGGGCGGGGCTACCGGGTGATCCTGACCTACCTCCCCCGGTGGTACTGGACGAAGGCCGGGAAGCCTGACCTGTCCGGGCTCCCGCCGCTGTGGTCCTCGAACTACCCGTCCACGACCCCGGGTTACGCTTCGGCGCTGTACTCGACCGCAGGGGACGCTGGCTGGGCTGGTTACGGCGGTCTGGAGGTGGCGATGTGGCAGTTCACCGACCGGGCCGTCGTCGCCGGGATGAAGGTGGACGCGAACGCCTTCCGCGGCGGGATGGATAAGCTCCGCGCCCTGTTTCAGGGCGAGGGGAACACCACCCCGCCCGGGGCGGAAGTCGGCCCTCCAGTCTTCGCGTCGAAGCTGACCGCCGAGGACTACGCCCGACTGTCGTTCGAGCAGCTCGCCGGGTACAAGTACCGGCAGGACGGGCTCCCCGACTTCGCCGGGTGGGATGCCGAGTCGGTCATCGCGTCCGCGAAGAAGAAGCTAGCGGACACGGGCGCGTGCACGCCCGTCGAGCTGCTGTTCCTCGCTAACGAAGATCTGATCAACCGAATCAAGAAGGGTGAGAAGTAAGTGAAAATCAAGGGAATTGACGTGTCCATCATCGTTCGCGGGGTGATCTACGCCGCGGCGTTCGTGTTCTCGGCCGCGATGCTGCTGTCGGGTAAAGCGACGAGTGATCAGGCGCAGGCGTGGCTGGATTATGCCCCGGAGCTCGCTGGCATGGTCGCCGGTGGTCTAGCGCTGGTGAAGCTGAACCGCGGGTCGAACTCGACGGCGACCGAGGACGATGTTAAGGCCGCGCAGACCGCAGCCACCGTGGCCGCGATGGAGCGGATGTACCAAATGAGCCGGGAACTGCTCGACACCATCAACGAGAAGAAGCAGCCATACCAGTCGGTCGGCGCTGCGGACAGTAACCCTCCGATGGACGAGTCGGCGGAGTACGGTCAGCACGCAGCCCCGGTGAGTGTTGATCGTGCTGGTTCGCAGCACGGTTCCATCTACCCCGGATAGGAGCAGAAATGATGTCATTCATTAATCAGGTATTCAGCTGGGCGCGGAAGATCATCCCAGCATCCATCGTCCCCGACGTGCCGGTTGGCACGTTCATCCACACCTCGGCGGGCAACGGCGGGACTGACCAGCCCACGCAGCGGTTCGGCATCGGCGGGACAGACCTCGGCTTTTTGTTCGAGGGCGGCAAGTCCGTCAATGGCGGGAAGGCACTATGGGTCGGCGGGGTCTTCGGCGATACCTTCACCGGCGGGACACCGGGCCAGGGTGATTGGCGCTCGCCCGTGGGGCTCCGCTCGTCAAACCGGGATGTCACCACGCGCGGCATCGTGTGGGACAACGCAATCCACGGAATCAACTACGCGAACCAGATGTGGCCCTACCGGCACGTGGGCGAGTCCGGGACGGTGAACGGCAGGAACTTCGACGCATTTACCATCATCCCGAATGATGTGATTCAGCTCCCCGATGGGAACTACCTCGGCAACGGCTTCCGTGTGAAGCGGTGGGGCCAGGGCGGTGTGCAGCGGATGTGCTGGACCCTATCCGCAGCCTGGTTCTGGTCGAATGAACCGCACGCCGAGGTGTGGGACGTATGCCGTCACGAGAACAACCTGGGCACCCTATACGAGTGGGTGAATCGCGGACGCGATCATTACTTCCAGAACAACACTATGGTGATGCTGCCGGGCGACGAGAACGTCTATGTGTTCGGCACGCCGGAGGGGCGGAAGCGCGGCCCGGATAGCGGTATCTACCTCCGCCGGGCGAACTGGCGGCACCTATGCAACGACGCGTCGTGGGAGTTCTGGGGCTGGACCGGTACACGGTGGGAGTGGGGACGGCACATCAACCCGACCCCCATCCTTCTCCCCGACACGCCCGAAGGCGCGATCGGTGAAATCAATGCGCAGTACATCCACGGGAAGGTGGTGCTCACGTACTGCGACGAGAAGCGTGGCGTGATTGTTCGCCTGGCGGATCGCCCGGATGCGCTGTGGACGAAGTCGCGGGAGATCGTCACCCGCCTACAGGAACCGTCGATGTACGCGCCGAGCATCCATCCGTGGTCCCCGTCGCTGGAGGATGCCTACCTTCATCTATCGTCCTGGCGGCAGTGGGATGGACGGACGATTGACTACTGTGCTCGCGGCTACCGGGTAAACCTCACCGGGAACACCCCCGGGGCGGAGGGGGCGGCATGACCCTGCTGGAGAAGGAGAAGGAGCCACCACTGGTCCGGCTCCGCCGTGGGCTCGGGTCGCCCTGGACGGGGCTGGGAATCTACGGAGTCGGCACGCTCATTAAAGGCCTGTTCTACCTGCCGATGCTGGGGAACCCGAGTCGGCTCCCCGCCGTCGAGCAGTGGGGCGGTCCGAACCTGTGGGCATTTGTGTGGATCATCGTCGGTGCGTTCGCAATCTGCGCGGTGCTGACCCGCCGATGCGGAGCTATCGCCGCCGGGGGCCTGTTCTTTATCTACCTGATATGGGGAGGTATGTACCTAATCGCCGAGGTCTACGGTAACTACCCACTCGGGTCGATGGCGTCTGTGGTGTACCTACTGGTAGCTGCGACGATCTTCTGGGCGTTCTCGCGCCCCCCCGGTGGAGCAGATCATCGTCAAATCAACGCACTGCGAGGGTGAGGGAGATTCCGAATGAGCGAAAGCCTAGCCGCGGTCGTCGTCGGTCTGGTGGGCCTCGCCGGTGCCGTGCTGACCGCATTTATCACCGGCCTATTCGATAACCGGAAATCGGTCGCGGACCAGTATCAAGCCCTGGTGGACGATATTCAGGACTTCGCGAGCAATAAAGCTGCGGAGCAGGATAAGAAAATCAAGGTGCTAACCGCGAAGCTGGAGGACGTGCAGCGTGTCGTGGCGGAGCAGGGCGAGCAGCTCCGCGTGATTAGCAGCAAGTATGATCTGGCGATCGGGTTCATCCGGCGTGCGCATCAGGACAAGACGGTCGCGGATCTGCTTCCGCCGCTTCCGGAGCGGTTGTTGGATGATGTTCGTCGGCAGGTGTCGTGAGTGTTGTACCAGACCAGAAACTTCTGGTAAACTATACGTGTAAGATTCATATCCACAGGAAAGGCAGTACAAGCACCATGCAAGCCCCCGTGATCGGCTCCGCCGCCCTTCACCGACTATCCGAAGCCGACGCGAACAAGCGCGTCTACAGCATTCTCGATTGGATCATCAACCACGCCGACGACAACGGAGTCGTGGAAGTCTCGATGTCACAACTGACTAAGGTATTCAACGTGACTATTGCGATGATCCAGCAGCCACTCCAGCTACTCGAACAGCTCGGCCTGATCACCCGCGAACGACGTGGCCCCTACCCATCGGTTATCCGACTGACCCCCGTCGTCATCCCCACCCTGAAGCATTAAAAAGACCCCCCGCGCTAACGAGGGGTCCCAACTCACAGAAAGGCGTTCTGCTATGAACGACTATACACCAACGTCCGCATGGACCGCAACTTACGACCGAGATCGCCGGAAACTATGGGGCGAACCTGGGAGCGTGTGGACTGTCTTCGACATCCTCGCATCAATGGCTAACGGATCATCCGGGCGGTGCTGGCCGTCCGCGGCGTACATCGCGAAGGAAACCGGATTGAGCCGCGCGTCGGTGAAGAACGCGCTCCGCCGTCTTGACGAGCTCGGAGTGATCAGCGTCGAGCACCGGGAAGCGACAACGAGTGTTTTCACAGTCCCCCTGGCGACCATGAAGGGGGTTAAACCTGTAGCCGGGGGGGCGGGTAAATCCCTGCTCGAAACGGGGGGTAAGGATTTAACCCCAAATAAAGAATTAACTAATAAAAAATCATCTAACAACACGGGCGGCGCTCCGCGCCCGTCGGAGGATGTCTTCCACGAAGAACCGAAGGACACGTCGGCAGGGTGGATTGACGAGCGGACGGCTCACGCCGCCGCCGAAGCTGGCATCACGGCGATGGAGGACGAAGGGGTGCCACTGCGCACCATCGTGGAGCAGACGGCGCAGCGGGCGAACCAGTATCAGATCGTCACGGACCTGTCCCCGCTCCCTCGGACGATCCGCTCCGGTGAGTGGACGCTGGACCCGGAGGGTGATTGGCGGTCGGTGGCTCGCACCATCGTCGTCGGCAAGTGCGGCCCGGTTGAGGGCAGGATCATGAACATGTTCCTCGACGGCATCGCCCCCCTCGTCGCCACGGGGGAGGTTCCGCTGCACCTGATCGAGGAAGCCGCGGCATCCGGCGGTGGTGGCTTGTACGCCATCGGAGCTGTCCGGCACGTCGCGGTCGGCCTGTCGGCGCGTCGAATGTCGTGGTTGTGGCGCATCCGGGCGATCCGCAGGGGCGGCAGCGGCGGGCGGGTGATTGACACGATCATCCCGTCTCGGACGAGCGGTGTCACCACCCCAACCGAATTGTCATTTACCGAGATTGAGGAACCCGCTTATGCGTAATTTCACCGAAGCGCTCGCGGCCCGGTGCCGTGGCCTACTCGGAACCGACCAGGTTCGGATCACCGACGGGCAGACCATTATCCGCTGGACGGCGGAAGTCGAGATAGAGGGAGGGCCGTTCACGACGGCGACGTTCGAGGTCACACCCCGCCCGTTCACGATGGACGCGGTGAATGAGGTGTGCGCGGAGTACAGCGTGTATGACGGATTAGAGCTGGACATCGCCCTGACCGATCTCACCAAAATCATGCCGACAGTGTTCCCAGATAAACTCGAACGAGCTCGGGAACTAGTGCAGCACGACAGCGTCATGATCTACCCCAACGACGTGTACGACCGCGTCGAGTACGTGATCATTAACCCCGACTCTGGGCAGACCATCACCGGCGACGCGGCCCCGGACACCATCCCGCAGATCATGGCCCGCGACGCGGCCCCGAACGCGATCACGCTGGTGTTCGTCCCCGACAACCTCATTGGGGGCGTGTGGTGAAGGAGGGGTTCAGCGTCGAGGACAAGCGCATCATGAGCCGCCGGTCATACGGCGTGTGCGAGCTATGCAACAAAAAGCCGGGCGGGCACTACCACCACCGGAAGCCCCGCAGGATGGGCGGGGTTCATGGCGACGCTGATGCGGACGTGAACCGCCCGTCGAACGGGCTGGTTCTATGCGCGGCCTGTCACGACCGGGTGGAGTCCCGGCGCGGATGGGCGCACGACAATGGGCTGCTGCTGAAAGCGAACCAGCGACCCGAGGAAACACCGGCACGGCTTCCCCGCTACGGCGGGGCTGTGCTTCTGGACGATGAAGGAAACGTGGCATGGCAGATGTGGTAGATGTGCAAGCGATCATCAGTGAGCATGCGACCGTCGCGGAGGGCGTGGAGCCCGGAACGGCGGAATGGCGGCGCAGGGTCACCGCGTCGAAGATTGCGGGCATCATGGACTGCGACCCGTGGGGCGGAACCCCGTGGATCATGTGGCACCAGCTCGCCGGTCATTTCGACGCGCCCGAAGCGGATACCGAGGCGACCCGGCGCGGTCGGCACCTCGAAGCCGGTGTCGCTGATTGGTGGGCCGAGGACAACCCGGAATGGACCGTCACAACGTGCGGAACGTTCCAGTCGCGCCGGTGGACATGGGCCTACGCAACCCCCGACCGGCTGCTGGCAACCACGAGCCGCGTCGCGCTCATGGAGATCAAGACCCAGGCCGACACGAGCGGATGGGGAACGCCGGAAACCAACGGTGTCCCGCTGCACTACTGGCTCCAGGGCTTGTGGCAGTGCGCTGTCACTGGGCTGCGCGATGTCGTGTTCGTGGTCCTCGGCCCGTTCCTGGAGCTCACCGAGTATTGGGTCACCTACACTGATTTCGATATCGAAATGACGGTGGACACGATCGGGGAGTTCGTCGCGACGCTTCCGGGGGGTGTGTGCGAGCGGGAGCCGGAGCGGACGAATCCGTCCTCGGAGTGGCCGGTGTTGGCTGCTATGACCCCGGCGACGGTGCAGGCGGTTGAGGTGGGCGATGTGTATTTCGAGTACGCGGCTGCGAAGCTGCGCGAGAAGGAAGCGGCGGCGGAGTTGGATGCAGCTCGGTCGCGGGTCATCGTCGCCGGTGTGGATGGCGAGTGCATCACGGCGGATGGTCGTGTCGTGGCGACGCGGTCGGGCGATCGGTGGCGGTTTAAGCCGGTTCCGAAGCAGTGGCAGCGTTGAGGTTGATTTCCCCACAACTATCCGGTAAACTTTAAGTAGGTGTTTATGGTGAACACCGTGACCAGCATAGAAAGGCAAACATGCTCAACCCCGAAGCGCCATACGAGCGCTACCCAGACAACCACCCCTACATCCTCGACCCCGAGGGGACCGTCAGGAACAACCTCCCCGACATTATGGCCGACAACGGACTCGGCACCAACACCGAAGACCTACAGTGCCGCAACGAAATCATGCGAGCAATGGTCTACACCGCAGCCATGTTCGACAGCCCCGAAGACTTCGCCCGCTTCGCCCGCGTCACCGGTGACTCACTCCACCGCCTAGCCGACGAAGTCGAAAACACGGAGGACAGCTAACCATGACTGACCAGTACAGCAGCCGATCCCTCACCATCGCCGCCGAGCAGGACACTTTCACACCGGTGCAGATCGAAGCACTCCGATCCATCGGCCTACAAGGCGCAGCCCCCGCCGAGATTCAGGTGTTCTTCCACACGTGCAAGCGGACCGGCCTGGACCCCTTCGCCCGGCAGATCTACATGATCAACCGCCAGGGCAACTGGACGATCCAGACCGGCATCGACGGCTTCCGACTCGTCGCGCAGCGCACCACCGAGCGGACGCACGGAACGCTCGGATACGAGGACCCATTGTGGTGCGGACCGGACGGAGTGTGGCATGACGTGTGGGTCGCGGACGAGCCGCCGGTGGCATCGAAGTCCGTCGTGGTCCGTAACGGCGAGCGGTTCCCCGCCGTCGCCCTGTTCCGCGAGTACGTCGGAACCCGGTGGGATAAGAAGCTTGGCAAGAAGGTGCCGAACACGATGTGGCAGGAGAAGCCCGCCCTGATGCTGCAGAAGTGCGCCGCAGCCCTCGCCCTCCGGTCCGCGTTCCCCCTCGACCTATCCGGTGTCTACACCAACGACGAGGTTCAGGCCGACATTGTGGAGCCGGAGCGTCCCGCCGCGCCGCGTACCGATTCCCTCCACCCGGAGGGGTTCGACCCGGAGACGTGCACTCGCGAGGAACTGCAGGCGGCGTGGAAGCGGGCGAACGCGGCCCGGCAGGTGGGTGAGATGAACCGCATTTCGCAAATCGCCACGCGCCGGTTCAGCGGCGATAATGACAAGAACGGGCAGCAACCAGCCGACAAGGCCCCGGAGCAGGCCGAGCAGCCCGCCGAGGACACCACCATCATCGACGGCGAGACCGTCACAACCGACAAGGAGCAGTAGACATGAAGCAGGGAGAGAACCCCCTATTTTTCGAGGGCGGAGTCAAGGAAGACCCGCAAGTCCGGTACACACAGGACAACAAGCCGTGGGTCACCCTCGACGTAGCCAGCACGTCCCGCCGGTTCGACAAGGAAGCGAACGAGTGGGTGGACGGAACCACGACGTGGATTCCCGTCGCGCTGTTCGGCAACGGCGCGGAAGCAGTTGGCCAGCAGGTGCGGAAGGGAACAGTCGTCATGGTGTTCGGCAACCTCGTTCAGCGGTCGTGGACGACCGAGCAGGGCGAGCGCCGGAGCCGCCTGGAGTGCCGCGCATCATCCATCGGAGTCAAGTGCCGTAAGACCCGCGACGGCGCGGGCGCGGCCCCCGGCGCGGACATGGGCGACCCGTGGGGCTCCACCCCGTCCGGCAACACCGGCGGGGGAACCGGCGCGGCTGGGTTCGACAGCGACGAGCCGCCGTTCTGATGCGGTCCTGGAACCTCCCCATGTCGTTCACCCGCCCCCCACTGTCGCTCAACGACCGGGGACACTGGGCGAAGAAGGCGGCGGCGGTGGCGGCGGTGCGGAAGGAAGCAGCCTACCGCGCCCGCGCGACCGTCCCCCGGAACCTCGGCCACATCACCACCCGGCTCCACTACCTACCGCCGGATAACCGCCGCAGAGACGAGGACAACCTCGTCGCCACGGCGAAAGCGTGCTGGGACGGGCTTGTCGATGCGGGCATCGTCCCGGACGATACGAGCGAGTACATGACCAAGATCATGCCCAGGATCCATCACCACGAGAAAGGCCAGAAGCCGCGAATGTGGCTCGAAATCACCACCACCGGAAGCGAGGACACGAATGCAGCGGACAAGTAAATCGGACAACGTTTTCACACCGGTTGAGTCGGAAATGTTCGTCCTCGGCGCGATGATCCAGTCGCGCGATGCTACCGCCGAGATTCTGTCCTCGGGTATGAACCGGCAGATGTTCTACCGCCCGGATCACCAACTCGTTTTCGAGACAATCGAGCAGATGGAAGCGGAGGGGGCGCAGATTGACCCTGTGTTCCTCGCCGACCGGATCAACGCCGCTTCCGGGCGAACGATCGGAGATGTCGCCCAACTGATCTTCGACCTGATCTCAAAGGCCCCAACTCCGATTTCCGCGATGTACCACGCCGAGCGCGTGCGGGCGGGTTACCTACGCCGGGAATCGTACGCCGCCGCGGCGAAGATCAAGCAGCTATCGGAATCGCCCGAAGTCGAACCGATCGAGGTTGTGGAGCAGGCCCGCGCCGAGCTCGACAACCTAGGGACGGTCAGCGTGTCCGATGCCCCGTCAATGGTGGGCGACATGCTCGAAGCGACGCGGGACTACTACCGACAGGACACCGGGCGGATCACATGGTCGGGCTTCGAGTCCCTGGACTCCATCACGGGCGGGCTCAGGGCGGGGCAAATGATCATCGTCGCGGCCCGGCCCGGTATCGGTAAATCGACCCTCGCCCTGGACTTCGCCCGCAACGTCGCCCGCACCGACCGGGCGGCGTTGATGTTCTCCCTAGAAATGAGCAAGCAGGAAGTGACAGCACGGGCGATCAGCGCCGAGTGCTCCATCGACCTCGGGCGGTTCACGCACTCGACGCTGATGGATGATGAAGCGCAGCGGCTCGCGGATCACGCCGACGATATGAGCAACCTTCACTTGTGGGTGGATGATGCGCCGGGGATCACAATGGCGGAGATTCGGGCGAAGGCTCGGCGGTTAGCTCGCGAGCGCCCCCTGGGGTTGATGGTCGTGGACTACATCGGATTGATTAGCGCTGTGGGAAAGGTTGAGTCGCGGCAGATTGAGATTGCGCAGTACAGCCGGGCGCTGAAAATGCTCGCGAAGGAACTGGACTGTCCGGTTGTGGTGGTCGTGCAGTTGTCCCGGCAGGCGGAGATGAATGGCGCGCCGCGGCTGCACCACCTCCGTGAGTCGGGCGCGCTGGAGCAGGACGCGGATAAGGTCCTGTTGCTGTCGCGGAGTGATGGTGGTGATTTGACGGTTGATCTGGCGAAGAACCGCAGTGGTCAGCTGGGAAGCGTGGAGCTTACGCCGGTGCTGCATTACTGCCGGTTCATGGATCAGAAGTGGTCGCCGGGCGGGTATCAGTAGGGCGGTTCGGAAAAAAGTTTAAGTGTTTTTCGTTTTTTACTTGACTTACACCACCATATCACCTATACTATAGTTACAGGTTAAGGGAAAGGCCCGTAACCAACCACCAGAAAGGCAGAAACAATGAGCACCATCATCATCGAAAAGACCACCACCGAGAACCAGACCAACTGGACCGCCGGAGACCACACCCTCACCAAGAACACCTACGACAACGGCAGCGTCGAATGGCGGGTAACCAGCAACTTCAACACCAACTGCACCCTCCACATCGACCTCGCAACCAACGAACTGCGCTACGCAGCAGCCAGCACCACCGCAAAGGTCGAGGACATGGACAAGCTGATCGAAGAACTGCAAAACGTGAAGCAGATCGCCGAAGCCTTCCAGCAGATCATCGCCACCAACTAACCCCTCCACTCACCCCGCCCCCCGGGGCGGGAACACAGTAAGAAGCACACCATGACCATCGAGATCGACAAGTTCGACAACGTCGCAACATTCGAAACCTACGGCTACGTCCTCATTCGCGAAGAGCTAGACCCCGACTACATGGAACCAGGCGAACCGCCGGTCATGTGGCGCATCGCGTGCCGGAACATCGACAACACACGAATCGAGATGACCGTCAAGAACTTCACCAAGACCATCGAGTTCCACATCCTCGACACCCCACTCCAGGACATCGACACACACCTCAATAACGTGCAAATGGTCAAAACCATCGCCCGCATGTTCGAGTCCATCATGCAAGACGACTAACCCCCCATTCATCCCCGCCCCCCCGGGGCGGGACTCCAGAAAGGAAAACATCATGGCCGGTAAGCACCGCGCAGAAGATCGACACACCAGCAGCTACGACTACGAACTGATAGACGACTACTACGACGAACCCGTCACCATCATGGACTGGGTCGTGTTCATCGCCCTAATCATCATCGGCGGCACGTTCGGCTGGTTGCTGTTCCACTGGTTCAGCCCACTGTGGATGAACTAAGAGAGGGAGGACATACCACCATGAGCAAGAAAATCACCACCAAACCCGCTCCCCGCGCGAACGAGCTTCGCGACATCATCGCGGAGATCATCGGACGCGACGAGAACAAGAACGCCCCGGCGAAGGACCTCGCGACGATCATCGTGGGCGAGATGCTGAACGGCCAGTGGGTACGCAACGACCGCGAGCGCGCTATGGCCGCGAACGTTGGCCCGTCGCTGGTCATGACCTATCACCTGGATATGTCCGCAGACGAGTCTACTGGGTCTATCCACTGGACCACCACGAGCCCGAGCGAGTTGCTGGCGATGCTCGCGGAGACGGTTAGCTGGGCGATCAAGGAAGCGGAGGACGAGTTCCACGTCGCTGGCCCGGAGCTGCTGGCGATCCTGGTCGCGGCTATCGCGCACCACCGGGCAGAGGACGAGCGGAATGGGGGCGAGGATGACTAGCCCGCACCCCGCGGAGTCCCGCGCCCGCGACGAGCTCCGCACCGTCCTGATGAACCCGCCAGATGACCCTGGCGTGCTGCGGAGCCGCATGGTGGATGTGTTGAGCGAGTTGTGCCACGCGCCATTCGAGCGGTGGCCGCAGTGCGCCGTCGAGCTCCGACACATCATGCTCGCGCACCCGGAGACGGACAAGACGCAGCGCCCCGCCCGCGAATGGATGTGGAGCCGCTTGTCCACGATCGAGAAGATGCAATACAGGAAGACCAACAAGTTCTAGGAAGGACTGATCACAATGAAACTGCCGAAACTGCCCTATATAACGACCCTCGCGACGATGACGAGCGATAAGCGCGACGAGGACGAGCTGGTTCGGTGGCACGCCGAGCATATCGCCGATGGAATGGCGGTCGGGACCATCGACATGCTGGGTGACGTGTATGCCCGCCTACTGCTGGAGTCGCTGATTTCCACCGGGGTCTACTGGTCGTGGTGGGAGCTGGTGACAATGGAGGACGAGAACACGGTGCGGTTCGAGCTTGTGGACCGGACTGTCGTGGTGACTTTCGAGCGGCTATTTGAGCGGCTCAACGAGATTAGTCTGCCGGGTGAGGGGCGGTTCGTGGACGAGTTTAACCAGCGGTTGACTGACCGGGACTACGAGGGTCTGTATGGGATGTGTTCGGACTCGGCGCAGGCGGATGATGTGCTGCAAATGCTGCTGTTCGGTCGGGAGGTGTTTGCATAATTGTGTGCGTGACCTGCGTGTTTGATGGTCGCGAAAAAATGTCAAAGTTTTTTAAAAAAAGTTGCAAAATAACTTGTACGACATGACTAGATGGTATATACTATAGTTACAGGTTAAGGAAACACCTTAACCACCACCACAGAAAGGACAGCCCACAATGATCACCATGGTTACCAAGACCGGAACCTACCGAGGACACACCCCCTGGACCATCGCCCGCCGACTCCACGGCACCAAAGCACAAATCAAGTGGAGCACCGACCCAAACAACCCAGAACGCGGAACCATCGTTGAGAAGAACGGGGTGAATACCTACACCGTACTCGGAACCATCCTCGACATCACCAACGCCGACGGCACCGATTGGACCATCAACGACCGCATGGCCGAGTTGAAGCTCGACCCAGAAATCGACGATGCGTTCTTCGACACCGCAACCGGCGAAGAAATCATCATCCACTAACCCAAAGCCCCATCCGGGGCGGGCCACCCACAGAAAGGCACCACCATGAAACAAGTCATCGACGGGCTTGTTCAATTCAACCAAGCAATCAAGAAAGCACGGCTCACCGATGGGACCTTCACCCTCCAGGGCTACACCATCACCGACGTGAACCTCGGAGACATCACCATCACCGGCGGCGAGTTTGTCGACTGCACCTTCTACGGAAACGACCTAGCCGACGGCGGGTTCACCCGCACCGCCTTCACCGAATGCCGATTCGAGTTCCTCGGAGCCACCGACGCGGAGATGCGCGAGAACGATTTCAAGGACTGCTACTTCCGGGGGCTCGACGCGCTCCGCGCGGACTTCACCGGAAGTCAGTTTGAGGGCTGCACCCTCCAAACCACCGTGTTCATCAACACGAATCTGGAGAACACCATGTTCTTCGACTGCGAGCTGTACGGCGCGACCATGACCCTCGCGAACCTCAAAAAAGCAGGATTTATCAAGTGCAACTTCCGCAACTCCAGCGCGACGTATGCGAACTTCACGATGACGAACCTCACGGACTCGAACCTGTCCGGACTGTCGTGGTGCGGCTCGGTGCTTTCCAACACGCCCCTGGGCACGGTGTACCTGATGCCGACGGGCCGCGGTCTGGTGGTAGACGCGCTCGGGAAGCACCTCACACTGGACGAGTTCGCGGAACTGACGTTCAAGGAGGAACCGGCGAAAACTGCCGCGGTTGAGGGTATTCACCAGCTCGCCGCAGCACACCACCTGTCGTACGCGGATGATCTCGAAACAACAGTGTCCAAATGGAAGGAGCAGTGATTATGGAAGCCAAGAAGGCCACTCCCGAACAGCCGCCCCATGCCGACATTTGCGCATCACCCAAGTGCCCGAACCACGCCCTACGCGAAGTCGGGTACTGCAAGAAGCACGCCTACCTCCACGGCGCGGTTCACCACAAAGTCTCGCCCGTCATGGCCTGCAACCATATCAACTGGCTACTACAGACCGGCTCGACCCGGACGGGAGTCGCGACCGCATCCGGTCTATCCACCGAGACCGTGGACCGCATCCTCAACGAGAACACCACGGCGATCCAGCAGCGCACACACAACGCGGTCCTGGGAACCCCGCCGAGCCGGTCCATTCAGAAGATCAGCACGTGGCAGCTCGCCCGGCGTATCCGCGCCCTCCGCGCCGCCGGGTGGACGGTCAGCGACATCGCCACCGACAGCGGCCTATCGCTCCCCACGATCCTCCACATCCAGCATGAGAGGTGGCCCACGGTCCAGCGACGCACGGCGATCAGCCTGCGCGACACCTACAGCCGTCTATCGTCCCTCCCGGTGAAGAAACCGCACTACCGCGTCGCGAGACAGGGCTGGGCGCTCCCGATGGAGTGGGACAACATCGACGACCCCAACGAGCACCGCGACCGCCCGCCCCTGGGCGACGACAACCCGGGAAACATCGACAAGACCCGCATCCCGGTGGATGACCAGCTGCTCGCGAAGCTCCGAGAACTCGTCGCACACTACGGCAGCATGGCCGAAGCGGCGCGGCATCTCGGGTGGGACGGGAGCCGGGTCCGTACATACCTTACCGGGCGGGTGAAGTCCATCCAGGAGCGCACGTACATCCGAATCATGAATCACCAACCAGAACAGGAAGACAAGCAATGAGCATCAACCGACACCGAATGGCCACCTACATCACCATCGCTACTACGGCGGCGATTATCGCCGTGAAGGCACAGCCCGGGACCAAGACTCACACAGCATCCGCCGAGCTCGCCACCGCGATGCTCGCGAACGTCATCGCCCGCGCCGTGAAGGCCAGGTGTGGAAAGTGACGTACCTCGACCCTCGCAAACTCCGCGTGCGGTACCGCTCCAGGTTCGCGGTGCACCTCGTGTTCACCATTGCCTTGGCGATCATCGCCGAGACAGTATGCAGCGGTGCCGACCTCCACGATGACCTCAACTTACTAACCATGTTTTCCGCTGGGATGGCTCTCACATCCTGGATAACCCTGAAAGATTTCTCATGAGACCCACAATCCGCCGAGGAGGCTTCGGCCGCTGGACCGTCCACGAACCAGACGGCACCGCCACCAACTTCCGCACCCACGCCCAAGCCATTCACCACGCCGACGAAATCGCCCGCACCATCACCATCACACTCCCGCCGTACCGACCACAGCGCAAGGTCGAAGAGGTCATCGTCACGAGCACCGAATACGGCGGGACCTTCTACGGCCCACGGGAAATAGAACAAATAGACATCACTCCCAGCTCGGTAAAGACCATCGCCCTCGCCCTACTTGCTACTGCTCACCACCAGGAGAGGAACCAGAAATGAATCGTGAAGAAGTGCTTGACATTGTGAAAAGCGCACGAGAGGACAATAAGCTCCCGGACCTGCGCGGCGCTGACCTGCACTACGCTGACCTGCGCGGCGCTGACCTGCGCGGCGCTGACCTGTACGGCGCTGACCTGCACTACGCTAGCCTGCGCGGCGCTAACCTGCGCGGCGCTAGCCTGTACTACGCTGACCTGTACGGCGCTGACCTGCGCGGCGCTGACCTGTACGGCGCTGACCTGAGCGGCGCTAACCTGTACGGCGCTGACCTGTACGGCGCTAACCTGCACTACGCTAGATGGGGCGGACTAGAAATCAACCACCTACCCAGCGGCACCCTCCACCTCACCCCCACCCCCGAAGGCTGGCGAATAACCCTCGGCTGCTGGAACGGCACCCCCGACCAACTACGCGACCTCATCGCAAAGGACCAAGGCTGGCCAGAAGCCGAAGGCGACGAAATCACCCGCCGCCGACCCTACATCGAAGCCGCGCTTACCCTATGCGACCTCCACATGCAAGACCACGAAGACATTATCCCCACACTCGCCGAAAAGTGGACAGACAAGGAGAACAACCAATGACCGACAAACAACCCCGCACGCTTGCGGACATGACATCCGAAGAGCTCGAACAATGCCGGGGTATGTGGTGCGACTTATCCATAGAAGCCTGGATCGTGGTTAGTGCCTATTACTCCGAGCAATACAAGCAGACACTGGTGGTGCTGCTTGACCCCGTAGACGGCGAATTGCTAGAAGGCGTGCCCGCAACAGCAGTAACCCCCCGTTTCGATCTGCCCCGTGCTTGGACCCCGGACGGCACGCCCGTGGTGGCCGACCCGGAGGAATACACCGCCGACGGGCGTAGTCGAGTCTATTTCGAGGGCATTGAGAAAGTCGCCTTCCCGCCCGGCACCCGAGTCCGCCGCTGGGTGAGCGACTGGGAGGAAATCGAGTGACTATCTACACCGAGTATCGAGCCACGACGGCGCTTGGTGTCGACCAGGACGGGAACCTCCAGTGGCAGTCGCCGGAGTACTGGCATTGGTACACAGACGAGCAGGAAGCCCGCGAAATCTACGCCGACATCGTAGGCGGACCGTCCGATCGGCTCACGGCGCTCATGTCCCGCCAAGTGACCCCATGGGAGCCAGTAGATGGCCCCATCGCCCCGGACGGCGACCTCATGCCCGCGTACCGCGCCGAGCTGTGGTTGCCCCGCACCCGGGGTGGTCAACCAGAACGCAGCCGGGTAACCATCCCCAAATCCACATACGAAGCCGCCGAAGCATTCAAGGACCTTGCCCACCACCACGGCGACCGTGGGTGGCGCGTCTACGCCCGACTACAGTCGCCCATCACGATCCTCGAGCAGCGCGGCGCTGCGCAGCTCGTACCCCGCCCAGCCGGGCACATCTACAACCTCGCAAAGGATCAATCATGACCATCACACCCAAACAGGCACGCGCACGCCTGGAACAGAAACCGGACGCTAACCGAATCGAGCGCCGCGCCTACCGCACTATCGCCGGGATGCAGTGGGAGTACGCCCCGCAAGCCCACCTCAACGGAGCCTGGAAACACTACACCGGATGGGGCAACCGTAGGCGACCGGAGCCGCCATTCAACACGCCAGCGCACACATTCGAGGTCGGCTGGTTCAACAGCGAAGAAGAAGCGCGACGGATAGCGCCACCGCCAGATTGGGCAGAATACCGCATCGTCCGCAGACTCGTATCCAAACCGGAGGTAGTCGAATGAGCTTCGCAATTTACGGCACGCTCATCGGCATCGGAGCGGGAATCGCAATCGGAACCGCAGCGACCTGGGACGAGCGCCGATCCCGCATCCTACGCATCACCATCACCGCCGCCATAGCCGGGGCTCTAATACTAGGAAGCTTCGGCGGATGCCTGGCATACACGACAGATACACTGCAATGCCCGCCAGGGCAAACCGAGGTGTACGCCGAAGAGAACCCACACGGCCTAAGCGGCTGCGTCCCCAACGACCTACTGAAAGACCTCAAATGACCGCCAACACCGACTGGCTCAACATCATCGCCCACACCTCCCGCATCCTCCACGACATCGTCGAGGGCCACCCCGTGTCCACAGCCGACCTCCACAAGGCCGCAGCCGTATCCGGCTGGATCGCCGAAACCCCACAAGCAGACCAAAACATCGTCGCCGAGTTGTACACAGACAGCACCCCGGAACGCCTCGCAGACTTGGGGCGCGCCTTCCTCGCCCTCGCCCTCAACCGCATGGAAGAACAGGAAACAGAATGACCATCACGCCAGACCAAGCAAAGACCCTCAGCTGCGACGACTACCCCCGCCCGTGGGAAATCGGCCAAGTGCCCGTCTTCGACCCATGGGATGACTACGAGGATGCCTGGTACGCAGGCCCCGCCATCGTCTACGACGAAGACATCGCACCCCTAGTCGCAGCCGCCCCGGTCATGGCCGAGCAAATCGCCGGAATGCAGTGGGAGTACGGCATCGATCGAGAAAACTTACAGTGCAACCACATCGACCATCCAAACGGATGCCGATTGACGATGTGGTGCCAGAGTCTCGACAGCGCTCGTGACGGAGTCGAGATCGCGCAGCAATCAGACCCTACCGCCCGCATCGTCCGCCGCCTCGTCGGACAACCAGAAGAGACACCACAACCACACCTGCTACAATCACACACAGGTGAGTCCACCAACGCGCTGCAACGCAAGGACCCACCATAAAGGGGCACATCAGAGAGATACCAAGTCCATCACCAAGAACCCCCGCGACAAGGTTCGGCAAAACCTCGCGGGGGTTCACCCATACCCACCCAAAAAAACAACAAACCAAAACAACAAAAAATTAAGATAACATCAAACCATGACAAAACTCGGACACACACAAACCATCCCCACCAACCAACTCCACACCCACCACAAGAACCCACGCCGCGGCGACGTCCAAGCGACCGCCGACTCCCTGCGCGTCAATGGGCAGTTCCGACCCATCGTTGTGAACCGGGGGACGCATACGGGCCGTCCGATGGAGGTGTTGGCTGGGAATCACACGTTAATGGCGGCGCGTGATTTGGCGGAAGAGGGGGTGTCGGACTTCGCGGAGTTGGACTGCTACGTCGTGGACGTGGACGAGGATCAGGCAACGCGGATCGTCCTGGCGGATAACCGCACGGCAGACATTGGCTCGTACGATAACGAGGAGCTGCTGGCCTTGTTGGAAACCCTGGGCGACGAGTTGGACGACGTTGGCTTCGTCCTGGACTACCGTGCTCTCGCGGGCTTCGGCGCGTGGTTGGACGAGAAGTTCGACCACCAGCACCTGAACGACCGGGTGGGCTTCAACCCAACAGCGGAGAACATGACCCGGTTGCTGTACGAGACCGCGCGGAACATGGGGCTCCCCGCCATAGCGGTGTCGTGGTCGGAGACTCCGAAGACGTGAGCGACGTACCGACCGAAGGGAACGCTGTGATGGACTACGACTACATGACCGCAATGCTCGACTGGCTCGACCAGCATCCCGAAGCGAATGTGGAGCGCCTACCCGTGTCGGAAGTGTTCGGCCCGACAATTCAAGGCGAGGGACCGCACGCCGGGCGGACGTGCCACTTCATCCGCCTGGGCGGCTGCAACCTATCCTGCTCGTGGTGCGACACCCCGTATTCGACGGGGCAGCACGGCATCCCGCTTTCAACCGTTCCCCGGGTGATGGTGGACGATGTGGTTGCGCAGATCCCCCACGGAGCGATGGTGGTGCTCACCGGTGGGGAGCCGCTGATGCACGCACGCCGCGCCGGGTTTAGGGCGCTGCTCGTCCGGTTGAAGAATCACGGGTGCGAGGTGCATGTGGAGACGAACGGCACGATTGTTCCCCATGAGCTCGCCCCATTGTTTGACCACATCACCGTGTCCCCGAAGCTCGGCGCTCCGATGCGGAACCAGCACCATAACCCCACCCTCGGGCAGTGGGATACGTGGGAGACCCCGTTCTGCTTCAAGTGGGTTATCGACGTGGGCCGGGACGAGGACGTTCCCGAAGCTGTTACGCGGGCGGTTGATCTGTCGTTAGAGCACGGCTGCGACCGTGGGGATGTGTGGGTCATGCCGGAGGGCGCGACCCCGGAGCTGCTGGCCCGCCGGTTCACCGCGATATGCGACGCAGCAGCCGAGCAGGGAATCAACGTTTCGCACCGACTCCACGCCCTCGCGTGGGGCGACAGCAAAGGACACTAGATTATGCACAGTTACACCGAGGATCAGATCATGGCGGCAGAGTCCGCGATCAGTGGGCTGCTCGCAGCCTTCAACATTGACGAGGGCGACCACACCGACAACACACCGCACCGCGTGGCGAAAGCATGGGCGGATGTGCTCGGCGGGTACACGGAGAACCCGGCGGATCACCTCGCCACGACATTCACCGCCCCCCAGAACCCGGGGCTGGTGGTGGTTCGGAACATCCGCATGCAATCAACCTGTGCCCACCACCTGTTGCCCATCACCGGCACGGCGACGGTCGCGTACCGGCCCCGCCCCGGCGAGCGGGTCGTCGGCCTGTCGAAGATCAACCGACTGGTGGACGGGTACGCGCGTCGGCTCCAAGTCCAAGAGAACATCACCGCGCAAGTCGTGGACGCTATCGCCGATCGGCTGAACCCGCTGTGGGTCGCGTGCGCAATCACCGCCGATTATGGGTGTATGACCCTCCGCGGAGTCCGCGACGAGTGCTCCGACACCATGACGTTCAACGAGTGGGGAGTGCGGGACAGCGCGGATGTGGATGCGTTCTGGGCGGCGCACGTGGGCGGTGGTCGCCGTGGCTAAGAAACGCCCCGGCCCGCGCGTCGGCATGACCGAGGAAGAACGGCTGCAGGAAATCGAAGAGATGCTCCGCCTACGCCGAATGGGCGCGTCCTATGAGGCGATCGGTCGTGAGTTCGGCCTGACCGCTCGGACTGTGTGGGGCAAGATTGACACCTACCTTAAAGAGACACCGAAGCACGAGGCGGCGCAGCTGCGTGTCATCGAGGGCCGGAAGCTAGACCACTACGAGTTGAAACTCCAGGCCGACATCAACAAGGGCGATGTGCCCGCGATTAATACCGCTATCCGCATCTCGGAGCGTCGGTGTCGCATGATGGGGCTGGACATGCCGCAGCAGCATGAAATCACGGTCAGCAAGGAGGAAGAGGCGTTGGCTGATCAGTTGGTCGAGGAGTTCCTGGAGGACTTCCGCCGGGCCGCGCGGGAGGATGAGGAACACGACACGGAGTCGGAGTCGGAGGTGTAACGGTGGTTCGAGAGCCAACCCGGTCGGAGATTCTCGGAGCATTCGACCGGCTAAGTGGAGAAGCGCGGATCATGGCGATGCGCCGCGCCGTCACCGCCCTGCGGAACAAGAACAACCGCATGAGGTTCCGCACGCCCGGCGAGTTGGCTATGAGCGTGGACCGGAAGATGCGACAGACCCCGGCCCTGGAGCTGATCGACAAGGAAATCGCTAAAGCCCTCCGCGATGGTGGTCGGCTGATCATCACCATGCCGCCGCAGGAAGGCAAATCAACCCGCGTGGCAATCTGGACACCCATCTGGGCGCTGATGCGGAACCCCGATTCCCGTATCGTCGTGGCATCGTATGCGGCTTCGCTGGCTCGTCGTAACGCCATGGCTTCGCGTGAGATCATCGCCCAGTACGGTTCGGGGGCTATTGATCCACTGTCGGGCGCGGCGATGCCTGACCGCCTTGGCCTGGCGCTGAACCCGAACCACCGGCAGGCGACATCGTGGTCGGTCCTCGGGGCGCAGGGCGGCGTGTACGCATCCGGCGTGTCCGGTTCCCTGACGGGTAGGGCGGCTGATGTGTTGCTGATTGACGACCCGTTCAAGAACCAGCAACAGGCCGACTCCGCCCGCGAGCGGGAGAAAGTCTGGGAGTGGTGGACTTCGGTGGCGCAGACTCGTCTCGCCCCCGGCGCTGCTGTGATCCTGATCATGTGCATGACGGGGGACACTCCCGTCCTCATGGCGGACGGGAGCGAGCGACCACTGCGGGATATTCGACCGGGTGATGAGGTGGCGACGTATGAGGGGGGACGGTTGACTACCTCCACGGTGAAAAACTGGCGAAACAATGGCCCTGATTCCATCTACCGGATTAGAATGAAATCGGGTGTAGAAGTCCGCGCAAACGCACGGCACCCCTTCCTGACCGTGAAGGACGGCAACGAAACATGGACGAGACTAAGAGACCTGAAGCCGGGCGACATCATCCGGAGGGCTACTGGGGAAAGTGGCGAGGAGTCACCTGCTCCGCAGAAGGGTGTGACAAGCCCGCGAAATGCAAGGGCATGTGCATGTCCCACTACAACCGGAAACGGTGGGCAGACGGACACCGGCCCCCGTCTGCCAACCCGGAATCCCGTAGAGCCGCCCGAGTCAAGCACCGATACGGAATCACTGCCGACGAGTACAACGCACTCCTGCAACAGCAAGGGGGACGGTGCGCGGTCTGCGGCGAGTACCCTACGCCCGGGAACACTCGCGCCCACTGGGACGGGAAGCTGTGCATCGACCACGACCACGAGACCGGTCGAGTCCGTGGCCTGCTCTGCAACGACTGCAACCTCGCCGTCGGGTACGGGAAGTCACCAGACGTCCTCCGACGGTCCGCTGACTACCTACAACGTCACTCCTGACGAGGTGGAGTCCATCACCCCCTGCGGGGTGGAGGACGTGTTCGATGTGCAGATCGACCGGACGGAGAACTTCATCGCCAACGGGCTCGTGAGCCATAACACCCGCTGGCATGAGGACGACCTCGCCGGGCGGTTGATCCAACATGATTTAAGACAGACTCCGGAGAACCGTCTATGGCGGGTGGTGAACATTCCCGCGGTGGCGGAGGAAGGTGTGCCCGATGCGCTCGGTAGACAACCGGGCGAAGCGTTGGTGTCGGCGCGTGGTCGTTCCCGCAGGGACTTCGAGACGATCCGGCGGAGCGTCGGCGAGCGCGTGTGGACAGCCCTATATCAGGGCGTGCCGACCCCCACCACCGGAGGTTTGTTCGCGGCCGAGGATCTGAACAAGCACCGCTGCCAGTCGTCGGACATCATCGGGCGTGTGGTGTCGGTAGACCCCTCGGACTCCGGCACGGGCGACGAAGCGGGCATCCTAATCATGGGCTGGGACGACTACGGCAACGTAATCGTGGAGGAAGACCACTCGGCCCCGATGACCTCGGCGACGTGGTCGAAGGAAGCGGTGTCGCTCGCGATCAGCACCGGGGCGGGCGACATCGTGTACGAGGCGTTCACGGCGGAGGCGACTTACCGGGCGGTGCTGGAGAACGCGTGGCATGATATTCACCGGCAGGCGGAACTGCTCCGCCAGACCGGCGGGGATACCGTCGCGGCTGCTCAACTATGGCATGACGAGGGGCGTGGCGGCGATGGGCTCGGCGCGATGCAGGAAACATTGGGCATTCTCGATTTGGTGCCTGTGGAGGATAGGATGCCGTTCCGGCTGGTTCCGTGGCGAGCCAGGGGCGATAAGACCGCCCGCGCGGCTGGTGCCCGGCAGGCATCGCAAACCGGCAGGCTGCGGATGCTCGGCGAGCACCGCGTGCTGGAGAACCAAATGAGAACATGGCAACAAGGCCAGGCATCACCCGACCGGGTAGATGCGATGGTCAATGGGTACGAACACATCCAGAAAACAATCGGTGTCACCACGAGCATTGCCTTCCCCGGCGAGTGGTAGGTAGGGAGAGATCATGGCGCATTACACGATCGGCTTGTGGGAGCAGATGCGGTTCACGGATCTGTCCCCCACGGCGAAGCGTATCGTCGCCGCCGCGTGGATGAACCGTGGCAAACCACTGACCGAGGATGCTCGGCTCACCTCCGCCGACCGGGGGCGGATCGGCAAGATCATGGACGAGGAAGGCTTCGAGGTGCTGCAGGACATCCTCGCCACCACCGACGAGCTCCGTGCGGAGAATAGGCGACTCCGCCGCCGCCTAGCCGACGTTCAACGCGGACTGGTGGGCTGACCGGTGCTGATAGTCTAAGCGTGAGCTACATTCACCCATCATCAGAGGAAGTGACCCCCTATGGCCCACGTCATCATCATCGTGTGCGCCGCACTGCTCGGCGCTCGCATCACCCGGCTAATCACGGCTGACCAGATATTCCAGCCATTCCGAGACTTCGTCCTCCGCCGGTGGGGAGTCGAGTCCCAAGTGACGTACTTCGTCCACTGCCCCTGGTGCGTCGGCGTGTGGGTCGCGATCATCCTCGCCGTCGTCGCGTGGCTCACCGTCCCCGGCGACTGGCCCGTCACCGCGTGGTGGGGCATCCCCGGCATGGCCGCAGGTATGTCGTGGCTCAACGGGTTCACCGCCTACACCGCTAAGGGGGAGTAAGCCGTGGGCATCCTGAACAGTCTCACCGCATCGGTGAAGAAAATGGAAGTCGGAGTGCCGCAAAGCAACAGCAGCGGGTTTCAGGACGATAAGAAAAAGACCGCGTGGCAGGCCGAAGCCTGGGAGATGTATAACACCGTCGGCGAGCTATCGGCGGTGTGTCAGTGGATCGGATCATCCGCCGCCCGGGTGGGCTTGTACGCCGCGGATGTGGACCCCGACACTGGGCGTACCAACTCCCCGTCGGATAACCGCCTGGCTCGGCAGATCGTCCGCGATATCGGCGGCGGTGCGGAGGGAACAGCGGAGCTGCTGCGCCACGCAGCGACGTTGCTCACCGTCGTTGGCGAGTTCTACATCGCGATCATCACCGACGACAACACGGGCGAGGAACAGTGGTTGGTGATCCCCACGAATCACGTGTCGAAAACGATCCGTGGCGAGTGGGAGATCAAGCTGGGCGAGAAGAAGCACATCATCAACGACGACACCGAGTCGTTGTTCAAAGTGTGGATCAAGTCCCCGAACGAGCCGACGGAATCGCGGTCGTCGGTGCGGGCGGCTCTTCCGGTGCTTCGTGAGATCAGGGCGATGGATCGGATCATCGCGGCTGCTGCTCGGTCGCGCGTGTCGGGTAACGGCATTCTGATTGTCCCCGCCGAAGCGGAGCTCCCCCGCCGCCGACCGCCCCGCGCCGCCGACGCGCCGGGGCTTCCCCCACGCCCGGCCATGCCGACCCAAGAGGACGACGCGACCTCGTTCTCGAAGAGTCTTTACACAACAATGAAGTCGGCGCAGGACGACCCGGACTCGCCCGCCGCTGTGACCCCTATCGTGGTGAAGGTTCCGTCGGAGCACGCGGCGCAGTTCCGTCACTTGACGTTGGACACCGGTATCGAAGCGAAGGCGGTGGACACGCGGGAGCGGGCGATCCGCCGCCTAGCGTTGTCGTTGGATGTGCCCCCGGAGGTGCTGCTCGGCATGGGCGACTCGACGCACTGGAACGCTGGCCTGGTGGACGAGTCGGCGCTGCGGCAGCACATTAGCCCGCTTGTGGAGGTCATTTGCGACAGTCTCACCGAGTCGGTGCTGCGCCCGTTCATGCCGGAGGGCGAAGCGGGGAGTGTCGCGGTCGCGGCGGATATGTCCGCGTTGGCGCAGAAGCAGGATAAATCGCAGGCCGCATTGGATGCGTTCGACCGTGGCGTGTTGTCCGCTGCCGCGCTCCGCCGGGAACTCGGGTTCAGCGAGGACGACGCGGACGACAAGGACTCGGATGTGGCTCGCCGCGCCCTGGCGGAACGGTTGGTGACGAAGGCACCGTCGTTGTTCCCCTACCTCGCGGAGGTGCTGGGTTTCACCCTCCCGCAGAACGTGTTGGACCGTCCGATTAGCTCGAATGTTGGTGCCCCGCTGCGGGCCGTTACGGCGGGGGGTGATTATGGTGGCGCGTAGTCGTTTCAGCGCGGAGCCGAACCGGGGGACTGACGAGCTCGTCGGTATCGTCACCGCTGCTGTGAAGGAGTGGATCGCCACGGTCCGGGAGGATGTGGATATGATCACCGCAGCCGGTGAGGAATGGGCTGGGGAGGTGACGGTGAACGTTATGCCCGCGCTGGGTGCGGAGTTCATCGCCACGGCGGCGGCGGACGCGCCGAACACGGGGTTCGTGTCCCCGGACGTGGCTATCCCCTGGCCGTCGGGTGTGTCCGGCCCGGCGACGGTCGCTGACCTTCTCGCGGAGTTTCCCGCGACGTTCGCGGGTGTGGACCCGTCGCAGATCAGTTTCATCATCGCATCCCCGTCGTGGCGGCACCTGTTCGCGGACTACATGCGCACGACCGAGAACCTCGTGGTGGGAATGCAGGACACGGTGTTCCAGACGATGCAGGGTATCTTGTCGAAGGCTGGGACGGGCGGGAGTTTCGAGCAGCGGGAGCTGGTTAGGCAGTTCCTATCGTGGGATGCCGAAGGGGGCTATGAGGGGTGGATGCGCCGGGCGGAGCGGATCGCCCGGACGGAGCTTCATCAGGCCCGCACGGCGGCGGTTCACGCTTCCGCGACGATGACCGCCGATGCTGGTGTCCCGATGGTGAAAGTGTGGTCGGCGGCTCATGACGAGCGGACGCGGGTCGCGCACGCCGAAGCGGACGGGCAGACCCGCCCGGTGGACGAGCCGTTCGAGGTGGGTGGGGAGCTGCTGCGCTACCCCGGCGACCGGGCTAACGGCTCGGCGAAGAACACGATCCAGTGCCGCTGCACCGCGACCTACGTCGAGGATGAAATCGGCGCGGACATACCGTGGGCGACGCGGATCAATAGTATGAGAGACGTAGAGCGACAGATCAGGGAGTTAGATATGGATGCGTTGGCAGCTAGTGGCGCGAAGGGCCTGGAGTGGAAGGGCCGTCTCGCCCCGGTGGGTGAGCCGACCGGTGATGGTCGTATTTTCACGACCGATGGTGAGTTCCGGTTCCGGAAGTTTCCCCTTCCACTGCTGTGGCAGGAAACGACGAGCGAGGGCCACGACTCGTCCCGTATCGTCGGAACCATCGACCGGGGCGAGGTCACCCCGGACGGGTTCACGGCGGAAGGCACAATCTTCTCGGATGAGGATAAGGTCATCGCCCTGCTGGAGAAGGGCGTGATCCGCCCGTCGGTTGATTTGTGCGACATGCTTGCCGACACGTTTGAGGTGGAGGATGGTCCTCGGCTGGAGGTGCATTCGGCGACGATCATGGCGGCGACGTTGGTGGCGAAGCCCGCGTTCGAAAACGTGGGTATTCAACTCACCGGCGACGAGTCGGAGGTGGATACCGACGGCCTGGTCGCGTCGGCTGGTGCGGTGTTGGACCTGCCGAAATATGATTCGGCGGCGTTCGCTGACCCTGGCCTGGACGGGCCGACTCCGATTACCGTCACCCCGGAAGGGCGTGTGTTCGGGCACCTCGCGCTGTGGGATACGTGTCACGTCGGTCAGCCCGGTAAGTGCGTGACCCCGCCCCGTTCGGCGGCTGGGTACGCGCATTTCCACCAGTCCACGGTGCTCACCGATGATGGTCCGGTGGCGGTGGGCCGTCTGACTGTGGGTGGTGGTCATGCTGGTGTGCGCGCTGGTGTGCGTGCCGCTGCGGAGCATTACGACACGACCGGGTCGTGTTGGGCGTTCGTCCGCGCCGGTGAGGATAAGCACGGCATCTGGGTCGCTGGTGAGGTGAATCAGGACGCGCCCGCCGCGAAGCTCCGCGAAGCCGCGACCGCACCCCTATCTGGTGACTGGCGGCGCGTCGGCAACAGCTTGGAGCTCGTCGCTGCCTTGTCCGTGTCCACCCCGGGCTTCCCCGTGCGGCGGGAGTACGTCGCGGATGGTCAAGCCCTGGCGTTGTGCGCGTCCGGGTGGGCTGCTCCCGCTGTCGAGGAATTGTCCCCGGTGGATGCCGCCCGCGTGGCTGCTATGGATGCGGTGCGTGAGGTGTTCGCCGCCCTCCGCGCCGAAGGGAACTCCCCCGGTGAGCTTGCGCACGC
>NZ_JBQKFQ010000013.1:0-51685 GCF_052119225.1 Paraeggerthella sp. LCP19S3_G8 | reverse complement strand
CCATGTCCTTGACCACGGCCTTGTTCGTCTCCTGGTCGTAGTCGACCGCGGTGAATCCCACGAATCCGCACATGTAGCTGGCTCTCCTCCTGCGTACGCGCCGCGCCGGTCCCTTATTGCATGTCGAAAGACATCAAGAAAAGAAGAAAGACCTGGATGGCGTTCATGCTTATCTGGGTGAAGAGGAGAAGGGTGCGCCCTCCGTGTGCGTCGGTGCCGTGTACAAGGCCCATCGCAGCTAGCTTGTCCATGAACGCGTACATGACGGCGAACAGTGCGCAGCAGCCTGTCATGAGGAAGCCCATTTCAAACGCTTCGTATTTGGAACCGATGCGGTCGACGCCGTTTGCGCCTATATGGAGCGGAACGGTATCGGGCATAGCGAACAGGACGGCGAGCCCTGTCGTGACAAGGGGGAGGGCGGCAAGCGCGATCATTGCGATCAGTCCAGAGCGTTTCATCGCTGTCCTTTGCTGCATGCGAGCTTTGAAGCCGACTCTTGAGCGGGATGCTTGGACTCAGGGTCGGCCGGTCTTGTTCTTCCAGTTTACGATATATCGCTTGTTCTTGCGCTCCCTGCGGGTTTCGTGAAATACAAGCAGGAGGGGAACGGGTGGCGTATTATATCGAACGTTAACGACGTAAACCCGTGCCGCGCGGACAAGGCGGCGCGTACGCAGGAGGAGAGCCAGCTACATGTGCGGATTCGTGGGATTCACCGCGGTCGACTACGACCAGGAGACGAACAAGGCCGTGGTCAAGGACATGGCGGATCGCATCGCCCACCGCGGGCCCGACGACGAGGGATTCTTCGTCACCGATGACATTGCGATGGGTTTTCGCCGCCTGTCCATTATCGACCTTGAGGGCAGCCGCCAGCCCATGCAGAACGCCGACGGCACTGTGACCGTCACGTTCAACGGTGAGATCTACAACTTCCAGGAGCTGCGCGCAGAGCTTGAGGCGCTCGGCTACGTTTTCAAGACCAACGGAGACACCGAGACTATCGTGCACGGCTACGAGGCGTGGGGCACCGATGTGTTCGAGAAGCTGCGCGGGATGTTCGCCATCGCCATCTGGGATGCGCCGAACAAGCGTCTGGTGTGCGCACGGGACATCTTCGGCATCAAGCCGTTCTACTACCAGCATGCGGGCGACCGCCTGATCTACGGAAGCGAGATCAAGGCGTTCTTGGCGCACCCGGCGTTCAAGAAGGAACTCAACCGCGAGATGCTGCCGCAGTACCTGTGCTTCGAGTACATGAACGATTCCCAAACCATGTTCAAGGACGTGCACAAGCTTCTGCCCGGTCACTTCATGGTGCTCGAGAACGGCCAGCTGCGCACGGAATGCTACTACAAGATCACGTACAAGATCGATGACTCGAAGAGCCTGGAGGAATGGGCCGACGAGATCAACCGCGTGTTCGACGAGTCCGTGGCTGCGCACGAGATAGCCGACGTGGAGATCGGCAGCTTCCTGTCGGGCGGCATCGACAGTTCGCTGGCGGCGTACTGCATGGGGCAGCACGCGCCCGACATCAAGACGTTCTCGGTGGGCTACGACATCGGCTGCGAGGACAAGATGGCCGAGATCGCCGCTCAGTCCGATTTCGAGATCAAGCTCAACGAGCTGGACGATGCAACGGCGTTCGCCGAGTGGGCGAACCTGCCGAACTTCCAAACCCAGGTGAGCGCCCAGGAATTCCTGGACATCGTGCCCACCGAGCAGTACCACATGGACGAGCCGTTGGGCGCGCCCAGCGCCATTCCGCTGTTCTTCGTGAGTAAGCTGGCGCGCGAGCAGGTGAAGGTGGTGCAGTCGGGGGAGGGCGCCGACGAGCTGTTCGGCGGTTACTGGATTTACCACGACCAGTACGAATTCGAGAAGTACTTCAAGGTGCCGCGTCCTTTGCGCGCCGCCGCCGGCGCCGTGGCCGAGAAACTGCCGACGTTCCACGGCCGCCGCTTCGCCATGCGCGGGTCGGGCGGGCCGGAGAAGAGCTACCAGCGCGCCAGCATGAACTACATGTGGGACGAAATCCCCAATGTGCTGCGCAACTACGAAGGCCCCTGCAAACCGTGGGAGTGGTGCAAGCCGCACTTCGACGCCGTGGCGGACCAGGGCCTGGACATCATCACGCAGACGCAGTACGTGGACATGGTCAGCTATATGCCGTTCGACATCTGCCTGAAGGCCGACAAGATGTCCATGTCCCAGTCGCTTGAGCTGCGCGTTCCGTTCTTGGACAAGAAGGTGCTCGACGTGGCGCTGCAGCTGCCCACCGCCTGCCGCGTGACCGACGAGCACGCCAAGTACGCCCTGCGCGTGGCGGCGAGCAAGCTGGGCTTCCAGAAGAAGGTCGCGCACATGCCCAAGCAGCCGTTCATCACGCCGCTGACCGTGTGGCTGCAAACGGACGAGTACTACAACCGCATCAAGGAGGCGTTCACGGGGGAGGCCGCGCAGGAGTTCTTCAATGTGGATTATCTGGTGCAGATGCTCGATGACCACAAGTCGGCGGACTTCGCCACGGTCGAGGGCCGCGGCAAGCTCAAGATGATGCGCATCTGGAACATCTACTGCTTCTTGTGCTGGTACGAGGTGTTCTTCGGCAAATCGAGCGAGAAGTTGGCTCCGAAGACGAACGTGGCGTAACGCTCCAAGATTTCGCACGTGAAAGGCCGCGGCACCCGATGGGCGTCGCGGCCTTTTTGTATGTACGGGTTGCGGGCGGACGGCGAAACGGAGCGGGACCCGCGTGCGCCGGAATCTTGCCGAGCGGAGGTCGCTGCGGCGGCTGGATCGGCTCCGGCGAACGTGCTTTTGCCGCCAAGCTTGTATCGGGAGGGACCGTGCGCACGAAAAACCGCCCTTGCTGGCAGCTTTTGACGGTTAGGGGTTGTCGATTCGAGCACCGCTTTCGCCGTCCCTTGGCTCGGATTCCATTTTACCTGGTCACAGCGTTGAGCCGTTTCGCTGCGCTTACGCAGGCGCCCGGTACGCCGGGTCAAACGACCTCAAACCGTCAAAAGCTGCCAGCGAGGGCGGTTTTTCGTGCGCGGACCTTCTTCGCGAAGGCGGCGCAGGGAGCGCATGCGCAAGGAAGGCGAAGAGGCGAGAAAGCGGGGCGCGATCAGCGAAGGATGCAAGCGCGCTCTCGTGACCAAATTGCAAAACATGCTATCTGAACAGGGTGAACGGCAGGGTAATCCTTTTCTGGTGAAGTCGTCAAAAAGGGCGGTTTCGTTAGTTTCGTGTGTCGCGGGCCCCTTCTGGTTCCTTCAACATGCGAAGCGCATCGCAAAAATGCGAAGCGATTTACATCTAGGGAAGGGGAACTATGAAAGGGAATGCAACTGCTGCGAAGAGCGTGATAAGGGTAGGGCTTATCGCACTCGTTTCGCTTGCGCTGGCTGCAATGCTGGGGCTGTCTGCATGCGGCGGGGGAACGTCGTCTTCGGAGGTGGCGACCGAGGATCGGACCAATGCCAAGCAGGTCATTATGGCTGCTGGCGATTTGTTCACGATGATGGACATGGGCTTGACCGATGCCGACAGCCCGGCCGTCATCTCTCAGGACGATCCGGCTTATGCGGAGTTTTTCGATGAGCTTCTGAAGTATAAGAAGGTTGCAGATCTTGATGTTCAGGACGTGCAGATCACGGTGTCCATTCAGGCTGTGCAGGCGAGCACTGCACGAGAAGACAGCACTCAGGTGAACTATCGCTATTCCGTTACCGATGCAAGCATGAAGGTGAACGGAGCGTCGATTTCTTACAGTGCTGACAAGGGCTTTTCCAAGAACTAAGTGATCCGACTTTACGTAAAGGAGCATCATCATGGAGACTATATCTCGTAGGAACTTTCTTACTTTGGGCGCTATGGGCGCAGCGGGCGCCGCTGTTTGCGGGCTGGTTGGCTGCGCTCCCCAATCCGCTGAAAAAAGCGGCTCTGGCGTGGCCGCAGGCAATGGGGAGACCATTAACTGCTCGGGTATCGTCGTGAATCCCGAAGAGGTTACCGAGGTTATATCCACCGGCATCGTCATCGTGGGCGGCGGTTTTGCGGGGCTTGCATGTGCTGTGCAGGCCGCCGAAAACGGCGACGATTTCATTTTGCTGGAAGGCCAGGCCACGCTGGGCGGCAACGGTCAAGGCGTGGAGGGCACGTTCGCCGTCGATTCCCGTTTCCAGAAAGAGCAGAACGTTTCGTGCGATCGCTCTATCATCATGCAAGAAGAACTGGGCAAGGCCCAGTGGTGCCCGGATGGATTGCTGTACAAGGACCTTATCGATGCTTCCGCGGACAATATCGAGTGGCTGGTGGATACGTGCGGATGCAAGCTGAGCGGTCTGATAGACAACTATCCTTGCGGAGCGGTGGCGGGCAAAGTCAACTCGTTTCATTGGTGGGAAGATGGCGCCGCGTACGTGGGCTATGTTCTGCCCATGCAGGCTCGCTTGCGCGAGAAGGGCGCGGACATTCGCTTGAACAATCGCGCGCTCGAGTTCAGCTACGACGAATCGGGCAAGGTCAACGGCGTGTACGCTATCGACGCGTTCGGCGATTTGGTTCAGTATCAGGCGCAGGTCGTGGTGCTGGCTACGGGCGGCTTCGCCAACGATGATCGTCGCCTGACCAAATGGGGCTTCAATCTGGAGACGCTTGAACGCATCGGCACGCCCGGCCATTTCGGAGACGGCGTGAACATGGCTTTGGCTGCGGGAGCTGCCGAGTTCTCCGGTGTTTGCTATTTGAAGTACAACCGAATTTCTCATCAGGTGGAAGTGTTTGGCCCTCAGTGGTCGGCGTTCGCTTTCGGCGGCCCCATGCTTTGGGTCAACGAGGACTGCGATCGCTTCGTGGACGAGTCGTGCGCGCTTGTGGTCGAGAACGTTATCACGCAGTCTGCGCCGATTCACAATCAGAATGGTCATTGCTTCAGCGTGTTCGATCAGGCTATTTACGACAAGCAGATCGCTCAATACAACCCCGAGGCTATTTCCGACTGGGGCGTTGATATCACCGAGCAAATGGAAAAGATCATTGCCGAAGGCGACGACGTATGGCGAGCGGATACGCTGGCTGCCGTAGCTGAAAAAGCCGGCCTCGACGCTGCGGCGCTGCAGGCTGCAGTAGACGACTACAATGCAAAATGCGCTGCCGGCGTGGATGATTTGTACGGCAAGAAGGCCGAATACTTGACGCCTATTGCTCAAGGTCCCTTCTATATTTGCGAGATTCACGAATGCATGGAAGGACCTTTGGGCGGCGTTCGAACCGACCGCAAGTTCCGCCCCGTTTTGGAAAAGGGCGGCGTCATGGAGAACGTGTTCGTTATCGGCCTTGACGGTATCATGCTGTATTGAGACGTCTATCCCATGGATGTCCCCGGATCTGCGAGCGCCGAGTGCTTGAACGGTGGTCGCTCTGCTGCCAATCAAGCTCACGATCTGCTTCGCGCGTAAAGCGAGCCGACTTGCTGCTTGAGCGATCGGCAGCAAGGTTTCGAGTCCCTCCCTTGCAAAAGCCAGGCCGAGCGTACGTTCGGCCTGGCTTTTGCTTTCGGGAAAGCTGGTGTGCGAGGCTAGCGCTTGAAAGCCTCGATAGCGTCTAGCAGCTCTTGACGGTTATGCAGGTTGCACTTGGTGTAGATGTGTCGCAGGTGGGTCTTCACCGTGTTCTCGGACAGAACCAGCATTTCTGCGATATAGGGTGCGCTGCGGCCTTCGGCGAAAAGGGCGAAGACGTCCTTTTCGCGTGCGGTGAGCTCGTAGGCGTCCGCAAAGCGATCGAGGTGGTCTTCCTGCTTGTCGCAGGCGTCTAGGGAGCTGTCCGCCGTGCTCGCTTCTACATCATCGCGTTGGCGGCGCCACAGAACGGTGCACAGGCGTGCTAGTCCCATAACCGCAATCAGCAGCAGATAGCTTAATGCCATCATCATGATGCTGTTCGTTGCGTTCGCTGATCCTCCCAATGCAATGCCAATGAGCTGTCCAGCCAGAATGCCGGCTTGCTCGGCCCCCATGGCGACGGCGAGGATGCGCAGGGGGGACGTTGCCGTCGTTTTCGCATAGAAAGCAACCAGCGTCCATACCAAAATGTCGAATCCGGCGTAGCCGATGGGGATGAATATGCGGGTCAGGCCCTGAACGTCGTTGGTGTAAAGCCCTACGGTCATAACCAGCAGGCCAAACACCATGAAGGAAAGGCACGCATTGAAAAGCGATTCCATGCGTCGTGCGGGCGCCGTTAGGCTGGCTATAAAGAACAGCAACGACACGATGCCTCGTAATCCGACGATGTCGATGATCGTTTGACGCTCGGTGGCGGCGGGAGAGAATATCTCGAAGCTGCACATGAGTCCGAAAGCGATGCAGAATACAAGGATGAACGCAGGAAATCGAACGTCGACTCCCAGCACGTGCGCTTTCGCGGTCATGGTTTGTTCGGGTGTTTGCTCCGCTTGATCAATGCGGTAAGGGTCCGTGTGCTGGAGTTTCGCATCGATTGCGTACAGCGCGAAAGATACGAGGGGCAAAACGATTATGAAGGTGCCTTCTGCGATGGGGACCAAGCCTTCGGTAAGGATGTTGATAGCCAGTCCCAACGCCCAAGCGCCTGCAATGTGGGTCATGGCTTTGGCGGGTCCTTGGGCGATGCAGATGCGGCCCCATGAAATGTTGAGCACAGCCATTGACGAGCCCGTGACGAAAGCCCCTGCCATAGCAAGCGCAGTCATATTGGCGCTTGCGGCAAGAAGGATGGATGCCGTAGAAATTGCGCCTGCTACTGCTGCGACCAAGGTGGTCTTGACGCTCCATATCGATGAGGTCTGCCGTTTGGCGGCGACGGCCAGTGCAAGAAACACGATGGCGCTTGCCGTTAGCATGACTATGAACGATTCCTGGGCTAACTCAGGCGCTTGCGCAAGATCAAGCCCCTTTCGGTCGGCCAGCACGAAGTACAGGGAGTCCCCGAACATCGCCCGATCCATCCAAGTCCAGAAAAAACTTGCGCCAACAATTGCGAGCCAAGAAGAAGAGCCGCTCAGAGCTTTGAAATTCATAACACCGTTTCCCCAGAGGCGAAGTATCGAACCGCAACATCATATCATGATGCGCGACAGGCGTTTTCCAAAGCTCTAACCTCTTGCGCTATCCGCGGGACAGCTTGCCTTTCACCTTGCCGATGAGCGAGCCGACGAACGCGGCTTCGGGTACGCGCAGCTTGATGGACAGGCCGAACGTCACCAGCAGCGCCACGATTCCTCCGACGAGCACGTACGTCAAGGCCAGAGGGATCGATCCGGCGATGGGGGCGACGAACGCTTGCAGCGCATACAGTACGCCGCCGCCGGCCAGTGCTCCCAAGCCGCCGAACACCAGGCCGGAGAAGCATGCCTTCACCACCGACCGCAGGCCGAACGCCCCCAGGCGGCTGCGCAGGTAAGCGAACAGGCACAGGTCCGCCACCACGTAGAACAGCACCTCCGCAACGGCGATGATCTCGATGGGGAACCGGTCGATGTTGGCGGCGCCGTAGACGGTGAGTGCGATCTGAGCGGCGCCGGCCATGAAGTTGAACGCTGCGAACACGCCCATCTTGCGCAGGCTGCTGAAGATCTTCTGCAGGTACGTGTTGACGCCGTACACGGGCAAGGCAAGCGCCAGCACCGCCATGTACGAGGCGATGGATGCGACGTTCTCGGAGGTGAACGCGCCTGCATTGTACAGCGTGACCAGCGGCAACGAGAACACCATGAGGTACATGGCAAACGGGATCATGAAGAACAGGATCTGGTTCGTGCCCCCTATGATGCCGCGCTTCACGCCTTCCATGTTGTTCTCGGCTTGCATGTCGGCCAGCTCGGTGAACATGGCGGTGGTGATGGGCACGGCCAAAAATGCGTAGGGCAGCGTGAACCACTGGCGCGCGTACAACAGGATGGACGGCCCGTTCGAGGCGAAGCTGTAGGCCGCCGCGTTCTGGACCGACACCACCGCGAACGAGCACAGCATGACGAACACGGCCGGCACGCCGATCCCCAGCGTTTCGCGCAAGGCGGGATCGCGCAGGTTGATGCGCGGCCTGATGCGGATGCCGTTGCGCTTGAGGGCGGGCAGCTGGATAGCCAGCGCAACGAACACGCCCAGGGGGTTGCCGATGGCTATGATGTAAAGCGCAAGCTCGGGGTCTTGCGGGGCGACCGCTGCGTACAGCAGAAACGAAGCGATGACCACCACGCTTTGCGCCGCCGGGGCGATCGACGACCAAAGGTAGTCCCTGTTGGCGTTGAGTAGGCCCGATACGATAGCCGTCGCACCGGAGAACACGATCTGGATGGCGAAGAACTGGAAGAAGAACACGGAGAGCGCCATTTCGGATTGCTCCGAGAAGAAGCTTTGCGTATAAATGGCGACTCCCGGAAACGCGATGCAAAGCGCCGACACCACGCCCAGCAGCAGCACGACGATGGTGAGCAGGTTCGAGGCGTACTCGTTGCCGGCCTCGCGCCCTAGGCGTTTTTTCACCGACAGGTACACGGGCAGGAAGGCGGTCACGATCATGCCGCCTATCACCAGCTCGTACAGCTGAGCGGGAAGGTTGTTCGCCACTTGATAGGAACTCGACAGAAGCGTAGAGCCCAGCGCGAACGCCATGACCCAGGTGCGGACGAAGCCGAGCACGCGCGAGATCAGGGTGCATGCGCTGATGAGCGCGGCCGACGACCCGACCGCAACGGTTGTTTCCTCGGACTCTGGCGAGGGGACGATGGTCCTGTCCATTCCGCCATGCTTGCTGACGATGGGCAGCTCCGAGGTCGATCCCGGGAAGGCCGCGCGCTCTTCGCGCGTGCTTCGCGCGGCTGTCTTCGCGGCTTCACGCGGGTCGGGGGTCTGCGGTTCGAAGGGGTCGCGCGGAGGCGTGGTTCTGTCGGGTCCGGCATGGCGCCCGCCGATGAATATCTCGGACGTCTCTCCTGGAGCCGCCGAACGCAGACGCGCCTTCGCGCTGGCGGGGTCGTGGCGCGGCTCCGGCTTCGGCACGACCGTCTGGGCGACCGCGGCCGCGATGGCGGTGCGATCGAGGCCTGCGTGGCGACCGCCCACGAATATCTCCGAGGTGGAGCCGGGGTCGGCAGGGCGCATATGTTGAGCTCGTGCGAGCTTGTCGGACATGGAGGGACGCTTCCTTATGCATCGGATATAATGGCCCATCATAGCAAACCCGGAAAGAAGACCTTCATGCACATCCTCATCGTACGCAATAATTCCAACTCGAAAGCCGTGGACGCCTCGCTGCTATTGGCAACGTACCTGGCCACGCAGGGGGTTGAGTACACGCTGGTCGATTCCACCGAGCTCTCGTGCGCATGCGACCACGACAGCTTGAACGCCGCGTTGACGGCGGGCGTGGAGATGGCGGTAGTGCTTGGCGGCGACGGCACGATCCTGCGCACGGCGCGCCAGATCGGTACGACTGGGGTGCCTATCCTGGGCATCAACTTCGGCCGCTTGGGCTTTTTGGCGAATTCGAGCGATGCCGGCGTGGTTGCCATCGTGGCCGCGGCTTTGGCGGGCGACGTGGTGGCCGAGCAGCGCGCGAACCTGCGCATCGACGTTGTATGCGAGGGCGAGCCCGATCCGTGGAGCGACGATGACGACGGGGAAGGGCCCTCGTGCGAGGCGGCATCGCCGTGCGAGGCGGGCGCTCGTAGCTTCTTCGCGCTCAACGAACTTGCGGTGACGCGCGGCGCGAACGGTCGCGTCATCGATTTCACGTTGGGGGTTTCCGGTTCGCACGTTGCCGAAATGCGCGGCGACGGCCTGGTGGTTGCCACGGCGACGGGCTCGACGGCCTACGCGCTGTCGGCGGGCGGTCCTTTGGTGGCGCCCGGGTTCACGGGGCTGGTGGTGGTGCCGCTCGCGCCGCATACGCTGCATTCGCGCGCCATCGTGACCGCATCGAACGACGTGGTGGAAATGGGCTTGCCGCGCGACGCGGCCCGACGCGACGCCACCCTGTTTGCCGATGGGGAGCTGTTGTCGTTCGATCGTCCGGTGCGTCGCATCTACGTCAGCCGAGGCGAAGCCCCCACCGTTTTGCTGCGTCATCAGCACGAGGGCTTTTACGAGCACGCCGCGAAGGTGTTTTTCTAGCGGGTTGGAGGTTGGAGCCGCTGTAGCTTGCGTCGCCGTTCGAAGTGCGTGGCTTGACGGCCAAGGATGCCTTGCGAACCGGCCGGGTGGTTCGCGCCGCTAGCCTGGCAAGCTTTCAACCGTGAATAGCTGTGCTGTGCTCGATTTTGTTTGAGCGAGACGGCGTTCGGCGCGCGCGATTTCGTCGCTTCGGGGGATACCGTAGCGTTCAAGGAGCCTTGCGAAACGATCGGCGTCCATCACGTCTTTGTAGGAAAAGCGCACGATAGGCATGCCGTGGAGGGTAAGCTGCGACTCCCGGTGCTGCTCGTCGGCAAGGACGCGCATCGGCGTTCGACCGTTGCGGAATGCGTCGCATTCGTACTTTTGCATGCCGTCGAATTCGCCAATGACATTGCTGCCGTCCATTCGCGTCCAAAGGAAATCGACGCGGAACGAACGTTGCGGGTCGAGCGGCCGCGGAAAAGCAACCTGGAGACAGGGGAGCGCGAACCCCTGCTCAATCATAGTGGCGCGCGCAATGGATTCTCCGCCGCTTTCGCTCAGGGGATCGGCGTAGTACATGGTTCTTATGGCTTGATTGATGCCTGGGTACGTTGTGCCTAGGCGCTTGAAGCGAGCAGCGAACCAGCTTGGCGCATTTCCAGTGCAGCGTAGTGCGCCGTCGGCGATAGCCAAGGCTTGCTTGAAGCTGGTCGTTCGCATGCAATCAAAGGCGGTCCGAGTGAGGGAGGTAACGCGAAGACCCCGGACGAGAGCGGGTTCATCATCTTCAATCACATGCCAGCGGATGCTGGATGGCGACGCGTTGCGTTTCGCACGAGATGTTTCGACATGGATTGCGTCCATTTGGCTGAACGCGACGGGCAGGCCAAACGCAATCGCTGCCGATTCGTGGCAAAAGATCCAGTCGGGGTGCAGCTTCTGCAACGTGCGAAGGATGTGCATCGCTTGCTGGGGTTTCGCAAGAGCCTGCCAATACGAAGCTCGTGCATACATGCCGCGAACTGGGCGAATGGCTTCCCCTTGATTGATTTGCCGGCGTAAGAGTTCTCGGATGCGCGGGCTCGAGGGCACAAGGCACAGTTGATTGCGCTCGGCGCACAGGAAGAGGCGAGCCAGTTCGACATCGCGGACTTCGGTCATGAGCGCCCTCCTTGCACCGAGTGTTGTTTGCCCATTGTCTCACGATCCGTGCAATAAAATATAAGGAAGTCCATAATACTTATAAGGTACATTGTCGATCCAAAAACACGTTTTCGGGGCCGAAAACGTGTTCTTGGATCGACAATGAGAACGCGAGCGCCTTGCACCTGCAGATGGTAAGGGGTGGTGGTTGCAAGGCGCTCACATATCGAAGGGGCCCGCGGGCCCCTTCGATATTGCTTACTTGTGGTAATACCGGTGCTGCTCGTACTTCGGCTCGCAGCACACGTTGATGCCGAGCGTGCGGTACAGCTTCTCGTCGGTGGCCGAGATGATCACGCTGAAGTACGCATCGCAGCCGCGCAGGTCGTCGATGTGGTCGATCAGCGTGGCCGCAAGCGGATCGGTCGCGGAGCTGATGGACAGGGCGAGCAGCGTTTCATCGGAGTGCAGGCGCGGGTTGCGGCTGTGCAGCTGCTCGGTCTTCAGGCGGCAGATGGGCTCGATGACCGCATCGCTGATCACGTTGATGTCCTCGACGCCGGCCACGCCCTTGAGCGCGTTCATGAGCAGCGACGACGCAGCTCCCAGCAACGGCGACGTCTTGCCCGTCACCACGGTGCCGTCGGGCAGCACCATCGCGCCCACCGGACCGCCAGTGGTCTCCTCCTTCAGAAGCGCGGCCGATCGCGCTGGCGAGAAGCTTGCGTTCACGCCAGCCTGGTTCATCAGAAGCTCCAGCTTCTCCACGTGCTCTTGCCCCACGCCGGTGCGACGCGTCTCCACCGCTGCCTGGAAGTAGCGGCGCACGATCTCCATTTTGGCGGCCTCGCGCACGGCGTCGTCGTCCACGATGGCGTTGCCGGCCATGTTGACGCCCATGTCGGTGGGGGACTGGTAGGGGCTCGTTCCGGAGATACGCTCCATCATGGCCTTGAGCACGGGGAATATCTCCACGTCGCGATTGTAGTTCACCGTGGTCACGCCGTACGCTTCCAGGTGGAACGGGTCGATGGTGTTGGCGTCGTCCAGATCGACCGTGGCCGCCTCGTACGCGATGTTCACGGGGTGCTTGAGCGGCAGGTTCCAGATGGGGAACGTCTCGTACTTCGCGTAGCCGGCCGCCACGCCGCGCTTGTGCTCGTGGTACAGCTGAGACAGGCACGTGGCCATCTTGCCCGAGCCGGGGCCGGGGGCGGTTACCACGACAAGCGGGCGCTTCGTTTCGATGTACTCGTTCTTGCCGTAGCCCTCGTCGCTGACGATGCGGTCGATGTCGTAAGGGTAGCCGGCAATGGGGTAGTGCAGGGAGCTTTTGATTCCCAGGCTGTCCAGGCGCTTGCGGAACGCCTCGGCCGAGGGCTGGTTCGTGTAATGGGTGATCACCACGCCGGTAGTGGTGAAGCCCATGCCGCGGAAGATGTCCATGAGGCGCAGCACGTCTTCGTCGTACGTGATTCCCAGGTCGCCGCGCACCTTGTTCTTCTCGATGTCGTTCGCGTTGATGGCTATGATGATCTCGACGTCGTCCACCAGCTGCTTGAGCATGCGGATCTTCGAGTCGGGCTCGAACCCGGGCAGCACGCGGGCTGCATGGTAGTCGTCGAAGAGTTTCCCGCCGAATTCCAGGTAGAGCTTTCCGCCGAACTGGTCGATGCGGTTGCGGATATGCTCGGCCTGCAGCGCGATGTACTTGTCGTTGTCGAATCCGATGCGCATGGGAATGCGGCGCCCCTTTCTTGCCGTCGATGATGTTCGCGCACGACCGCAGAGGGCCGTACGCAATCCGATTCAGTATACCCTACTTGGTAGGTGTTTCGTTTTTGTTAATTGCAGGTAACGAAGGGGGTCTTCCTTCGGTTCGCCATACCTGCAGGTCCGAAGGCGTTCGGCGCCCGTCCTATCCGCACCTGGTTTTTCATAGCGTCATGCTATGCTGTTCGATCAGTGCGACGGTGCCGCAGCGCGTTTGGCGCTAATCGGCCGATCGTTGCTTTTCATGCCCGCTTGCCGGGTCGACGACGGGGTTGGTGGATGGACGAACTGGTTCGAGAATATCTGGCTCATCTGCGCATCGAGCGGGGAAGCTCGCCCCTCACCGTGTCTGCGTACGCTTCTGACCTGCGGGATTTCGCGGCGTTTTTGAACGCGTGCGGCGTGAAGGACGTCGGCGACGTGCAGCGCGAGACCATCGTGGCCTACGAAGCCGACCTGTTCGGCCGCGAATACGCCGCCGCCACGGTGGATCGCCACGTGTCGGTGCTCAAGGGCTTCTACCGGTTCCTCGTGCGGGAGGGGCATGTGCGTCGCAACCCCACCGATACGTTGCAGCTTCCCAAGGCTCCCGATCGGCTTCCCGACGTGTTGAGCGCAGTGCAAGTGGAATCCATGCTAGCCGATTCTCCCAAGCGCGCGCCCATCCCGCTGCGCAACCGGGCCATCTTGGAGGTTCTGTACGGCTGCGGCTTGCGCGTAAGCGAGTGCGTGGGGCTTGACCTGGGCGACGCGGTGCTCGAGGAAGGGTACCTGCGCATTCTGGGCAAGGGCGGCAAGGAGCGCGTGTCGCCCATATCGGGCGCGGCGCTGCGGTCGTTGGCCGACTACCTCGACAACGGGCGTCCCGGTTTGACGAAGCCGGCAGCGAAGCCCACGTCGGCGGTCTTTCTGAACGCGCGCGGCGGGCGGCTCACGCGCCAAAGCGTGCACGCCATCGTGGCCGAGGCGGGGCGATCCATCGGCGTGGCGAACCTCCATCCTCACACGCTGCGCCATTCGTTCGCCACGCACATGCTCGAAGGCGGCGCCGACCTTCGCGTCATCCAGGAAATCCTCGGCCATTCGGACATTTCCACCACGCAGATCTACACGCACATCAACCGCGCCCACATGCGCGAGGAATATCTACGCGCGCACCCGCGCGCGAAGTAATGTACCGGCGCCGCTTGGACGCGCGTCGGCACTGTTTGGATGCGCGCCGGCATCGCCTGGACGCGCATCGGCGGCGTCCTGCGGGGCTCGAGGCTTCGGCGCGCCGTCTTTCGCCGGCGAGGGGGGCGGTGGGACGGCATCCCATCGCGATCGCGGTCTGCGGGGGACGCGGTGGGGCGGCGTCCCACCGCAGGGGCGCCTTTCGCCGCTCGATTCCTTCCGTCTTCTCGCGCGTGTTGCCGAACGGTTTACCCAACGAATCGGTCGGCGATCCGTCGTGCCACAGATTCCGCATAACTCGCTCCATATAGATGCCAAGGCCCTCTAAAGCGGTAGTGCGATCAATATCTTGTGTTCGTTTTCGTCCATCGGTTCAATATCTAGCCGTGTCTCAATCTTGCATTTTTGGGGGTCGGGGGACAACTTGGGGAACGGGATGGTTTCAAAAGGGTCTAAATGGGTCAAAAGGCCGGATTTTGTTGCGAAGTGGGGCAAAGTGGGATAGAATTCCAAGCATCGAAAGGGCCGTGCGAGTCGCGGCGGGAAGGAAGGCATGGCCGAGGACACCGAAAAGGTGGTTGATCTCAACAGCGCGTACCGCCACAAGGTGGACGCCAAAGGCCGCATGTCTCTTCCCGCATCGTTTCGCAAGGTGCTTTCGACGGATTTGGTGGTAACCCGCAACCCGAAGGACGAATGCCTCTACGTGTTCGAGCCCGATGCGTTCAACGCATGGGTGGCCGGCGTGTTCGAGGACAAGTTCGAGAAGTTCGACCGCACGAACGATCTCCACGTGCGCCTGCGCCGCAAGCTCAAGTCTCGTGCAGCCGACGTGTCCGTTGACGCGTCCGGTCGCATCATGCTCTCGAGCGAACAACGTGCGGCTGTTGGCATTGACAAGGACGTCGTCGTGCTGGGCAACACGGGCTACTTCGAAATCTGGGACGCAAAGCGCTACGACCAAAACGACGAGGATACCGACCTCGGTCTTCTGTTCGACTGATTGTAAGGCGTGAGCGAAATGATAAACGAATATCGGCACACCCCTGTTCTGCTCGCCGAGTGCCTCGAATACTCGAACCTCAAACCACAGCATACATTCGTGGATGCAACACTCGGCGGTGCAGGGCATTCCCTCGAAGCGGCCAAGCTCATCGGGAGCGCGGGTACGCTCATCGGCATCGATCAAGACGAAGTGGCGCTTGCCGCCGCTCGTCAAAAACTCGGGACGTTGCCTGATGATGTACGCCCGCGCCTCGAATTGGTGCGCGGCAACTTCGGTGATATGGACGACGCGCTTCTCAGCGTGGAAGTGCCCGGGGTCGACGCGTTCTTGTTCGACCTTGGCGTATCGTCGGTCCAGATCGACACGCCGTCTCGAGGCTTCTCCTTCAAGGAGAACGGCCCTCTTGATATGCGGATGGATCCGGGGAAACAAACCCTAACCGCAGCAGAGATCATCAACACCTACAACGCAGCAGATCTCACTCGGATCATCCGTACGTACTCTGACGAGAAGTGGGCCAGTCGCATAGCCGACTTCGTGGTCCGCGAACGTCAGAACGGGCCCATCGAGACAAGCGCGCAGTTGGTCGACCTGATCAAGGCTGCCATCCCGGCATCGGCGCGCCGAGCGGGAGGGCATCCGGCGAAGCGCACGTTCCAGGCGCTTCGCATCGAGGTAAACGGCGAGCTCGACGTGCTCAAGCGCGGACTGGACGCGGCCATACGCTGGCTGAATCCCGGGGGCAGGCTGGTGGTTATCAGCTACCACTCGCTTGAGGATCGCATCGTGAAGGACACGTTCCAATCCTTCGCCCGTCGATGCACCTGCCCGCCCGACCTTCCGGTCTGCGTGTGCGGGAAAGAACCGATACTCGACATAGTAACGCGTAAGCCGGTCCTACCGACCGCTGAAGAAATAGAGCGCAATCCGCGCGCTCGCAGCGCAAAGCTGCGCATTGCGCAGAAGCGCTGAACAACGAAAACCGCAGAACGTACACCACCCGAATAGGCAGCTAAAACGAAGAAAGGGGGTTGGGCATGAGCGCAGCACCGGCGTATTCCTATTATCCTGAGCGCGTACCTGAGCGTGAGCGCAAGGCTCGCATCAGCGTGGTTCCGGGCCGCGGCACGCGCACGCAGCCCGCTTCCCTTCCTTCCAACGTCGTGTTCTTGGCGAAGGCCGTCGCCGTCGTTTTGGTGGTGGCCGCGCTGGTTGCGTTCGTGCGCATCGGGCTTATGTCCGCTACGGTTTCCACCACCATGAGCTCCACGCAGCTTTCCAGCCAGATCAGCGATGCCCGTTCCTCGGGCGCTGCGCTCGAGGTGTCCCAAAGCGCGCTGTCAAACCCCACGAAGGTCAAGCAGCAGGCGGGCAAGCTGGGCATGGCCGCTCCTGAGGCAACCGGCGTGATCGAGCTGGGCAAAGACGTCGTTGCTACCGACGAGTCCGGCTCCCTGTCGCTTTCGAAGAGCATTGCCATAGCCGCCGGCGCTGGAGCGTAAAACCGTGGCCGATAGATCTCACATGCCGCGAGGCGAGCGTTCCGCTCGCGGTCGCGGAAGCTCCCGCTCGTCTGCGCGTCCTCCGAAGTCTCACGGTTCGCGCGGCTCCCGCGGTTCTCACGGCGCGCGCCCTTCGCATACGGGCGGGCGCGGTTCGTTCGCCGACGTCGGAGCCGACTCCAATCGCGTGTTCCTTCCTATTCTGGCGTTTGCCGTAATCGCGGCGCTCTTCTTGCTGCGCCTGGTGTTCTTGCAGGTGGTCGATGCGCCGCGCATGGCGGCCGAAGCGGAGAACGCGCGCATGAGCTACGACTGGATCGAGCCGCGCCGCGGAACCATCTACGATCGCAACGGCGTGGTGCTTGCCACGTCCGTCGAATCCACCACCATCTACGTGGATCCTACCGAAGTGGACAATGCTGATGCTACGGCTCAGACGCTCGTCGACGTGCTGGGCGGGCAGAAGTCCGACTATTTGCCGGCCATCACGGCTTCGGGGACGCGCTACTCCGTCATCAAGGAGAAGGCCGACGTCGAAGTGGGTGAGCAGGTGCGCGCGCGCGTGAGCGAGGTCACGAAGAAGGACGCCGCATACGAAGGCAAGGACCTGGGAATTCGCTATAAAACGCTGTGGAAACGCGAGTACCCCAACGGCCAGGTGGGCGGCCAGGTGGTAGGCGCGTGCAAGCTCGACACGGAAATCGAGAACAACCGCGAGTACTACGAGGGCGTTTCGGGCTTGGAGCTGTACTACAACGACATCCTGTCCGGCGAAGCCGGGTACACGCGCGAGGAACGCAGTCCCGACGGCACGCCGATTCCGGGCGGCACGCGGGACTCGAAGGCCGCCGTGGACGGCCAAGACATCATCATATCGATCGACATCGAACTGCAGCAGTATGTCGAAGAGCGCCTTACGGCCGACGAGAAGGGCCTCACGGCGAACGGCGGCAGCGCGATCGTGATGGACGGCGGCACGGGCGAGATCTACGCCGCCGCGTCGCTTCCGCTGCTCAACCCTGCGGATCGTACGGAGATGAAGCCGGACGCTCCGCAACTCAAATGCGTGACCGACCTGTTCGAGCCGGGCTCCATTTTCAAATCGGTGTCGGCTATGGCTATTTTGGAGTCGGGCACCATGACGCCCGACAGCGAGCTGTTCTGCCCGGCCTACATCGAAGCTGACGGGTTCATCATCTCGGACGCGCACAAGCGCGGCGATGCGACGTTCACGTTGCGCCAGATCATGGACCAGTCGTCGAACGTCGGCATATCGCTGGCCACCGAGAAGATGGGCTTTCAGAACCTGTACAACAAGATCAACGAGTACAACCTGCACACCAAGACGGGCGTGGACTATCCGGGCGAGGGGGAGGCCGGCACCGATTACTTGGGCGCCCTGAAGCCGTTCGACCAGTGGAGCAAGGTCACCGGCTACAACGTCAGCTTCGGTCAGGGCATGTCGCTCACGCCGCTGCAGATCACTCGATGGTACGGCGCGCTTGTGAACGACGGCGTGGAGTGCACGCCTCATTTCCTGCTCTCGAAGCCTCAAAGCGGCGAGACGCCCGAATACGCCACCGAACAGGTTATCGAGAACAAAGCGGCCATCGCGGATTTGACCAGCATGCTCAAGTCCGTGGTGTCGGACGGCACCGGCAAGAAGGCCGCTATCGAAGGATTCAACGTGGCGGGCAAAACCTCGACGGCCGAGATTTACGACGAGGTGAACGGCGGGTATCGAAAAGGCGTGTACAACCTGGCCTTCACCGGTTTTTTGGCCGACTCGTCAAGCCAATTGGTTTGTTTTGTGGGTGCAAACGAGGTTCCCACCGACGGTGTGGTCACGCCAATTTTTAAGGATATAATGGCAACAGCCATCGACCGATTCAACATATATCCGGAGTGAGGAAGCTATGGGCAAGACCTGTACCGAACTGTTCGCGGGCATAGACTGCACCATTATCGGCAACGCTGACGACGTGGCGGAGGGCATCGCCTATCGCAGCGACCGGGTTCAGCCGGGCGACGCGTTCTTCTGCATCGTCGGCTTCACGACGGACGGCCATTCCTTTGCGCAAGACGCCATCGATCGCGGTGCGAAGGTGCTGGTCGTCGAGCGGAAAGTGTACTTGGCCGACGCGACCGACGTCACGGAGGTCGTGGTGAAGGACACGCGCAAGGCTATGGCCGTTGCGGCGGCGAACTTCTACGACCATCCTTCCAAGGACCTGTCGCTGGTGGGCATCACCGGCACGAACGGCAAGACCACCACCACCTACCTGGTGGAGCATATCGCGAAGGTGGCCGGCAAGCGCACGGGCGTCATCGGAACCGTGGGCGTTCGCATGGGCGGCGTGAGCGAGAAGTCCGCGCACACCACGCCTGAATCGCCCGATTTGCAGCAGCTGTTCGCGCGCATGCGCGACGAGCGTTGCGACACGGTGGCCATGGAGGTCAGCTCGCACGCGCTCGATCTGGAGCGCACGTGGGGCACGACCTTCGCTGTCACGGCGTTTTCGAACCTGACGCAGGATCACCTGGACTACCATCATACGTTCGAGGCGTACTTCGAAGCGAAGGCGCGCCTGTTCTCGAAGGACTATCCCGCACGCCGCGTCATCTGCATCGACGACAAGTGGGGCAAGGAGCTTCTGCGCCGCTGCTCGGTGGCCGAGGACAACGTGGTGACCACCGGCTTCGACCCGTCCGCTCAGATTCATCCGGTGGACGTGCAGTACGCGCCCACGCACACCACCGTCACGCTCGACGTGCGCGGCAGCCGCTTGACGTTCGACTACCCTCTGGTGGGCAAGTTCAACGTGGAGAACGTCATGTGCGCGTTCGGCATTGGGCTTCAGCTGGGATTCTCGGCTGACGTGATCGTGGAGGCCCTTGAAGAGGCCCCGCAGATTCCCGGCCGCCTGGAGCGCGTGGATGCGGAGCATACCGGCAACGTGTCGGTGTTCGTCGACTACGCCCATACGCCCGATGCGCTGGAAAAGGCGCTCGGGTCCATTATGGCGCTCACGCCGGGCCGCACCATCTGCGTGTTCGGCTGCGGCGGCGATCGCGATGCCAGCAAGCGGCCCATCATGGGACGCGCGGCGCTTGCGGCCGATTACGCCGTGGTGACTTCGGACAACCCGCGCACGGAGGATCCCAACGCCATCATCGAGGACATCGTAAGCGGCATGGGCGCGGGCCTGGATCGCTTCGACGTGGAACCCGACCGCCGCGCGGCCATCGCTCGCGCGCTGCAAATCGCGAAGCCCGGCGATTCGGTGCTCGTGGCGGGCAAGGGGCACGAAGACTACCAGCTGGTGGGCAACCAGGTGCTTTCGTTCGACGATCGCGTGGTAGCCGCCGAAGAGCTGGAGCGCGCGTTCGGCCCTGGCTCTGGATCGCAGGAGTAGCGCATGCGCTTGAACCTCAAACAGATAGCCGCCTGCACGGGCGGCTCCTTTTCGGTAGAGCCGCTTGATGCGTGCGTTATCGCAACGGGCCTGACGTGGGATTCCCGTGACGTAAAACCGGGCGACGCGTACCTGGCTTTGCCGGGCGAGCGCGTGGACGGCCATGATTTCGTGGCCGCAGCCTTGCGCGCGGGGGCCGTGTGCGCGCTTGTCATGCAGCCGATCGATCCGTCCGTGCGGATGCTCGCGCGCGAGCTGGGCGCTGCCGTGATCGAGGTGTCGGACACCGCGCATGCCGTGACCGACCTGGCGCGCGAGTGGCGCGGCCACCTGAAGGGCCGCATTATCGCGCTGACCGGCTCTACGGGCAAGACCACGACCAAGAACCTGGTGCGCGACGTGCTTGCCGCTTCCCACACGGTGGTGGCGACCGCCGGCAATCAGAACAACGAGCTGGGAGTTCCCAAGACCCTGCTGAACGCCCAGCCGGAAACCCAGGCCGTGGTCGTGGAAATGGGCATGCGCGGCTTGGGCCAGCTTGCCGACCTGTGCGATTTCGTGCGCCCCGATTGGGGCATCGTGGTGAACGTGGGCGAAAGCCACATCGAGCTGCTGGGAAGCCGCCAGAACATCGCGCGCGCCAAAGCCGAGCTGCTGTGCGCCCTGCCCGAGGGCACGGGCCGCGCGTTCGTGAACGCCGACGACGACTTCGCCTCGTACGTGCGCGATCACGCATGCCTTGACAAGCGCCGGGTGGACACGGTGCTGTTCGACGGATCGTTGCAGGCGGCCGACCGTCGCGCGGCTTTCTCCGAGCAGGATCGCGCGAACGCGTCCGTGTGGGCCGAGCAGATCGAGCTTGACGACCAAGGTCGCCCTTGTTTCATGCTGCACGCGTGCGGTTTCGCCGAGGACGGCGCGCACGAGGCGGTCGCGTGCTCGCTCAACCTGCGCGGGCTGCACAACGTGTCCAACGCCTGCGTCGCCGCGGCGGTGGGGCGTTCGTTCGGCATGAGCCTGCACGATGTTGCGGGCGCGCTTGCCAAGGCCGAGCCCGAGGCGGGACGGCAGGAAGTGCTCGAGGCGCGCGGCGGCTTCACCGTGGTGAACGACGCGTACAACGCGAATCCGGATTCCATGCGAGCGTCGTTGTCGACGTTCTGCTCGCTGAACGTTTCCGGAAAGCGCATCGCCGTGCTGGGAGACATGGGAGAGCTGGGCGACTACGCGTTGGCATGCCATGCCGGCATCGGGCGCCTGGCTGCGGATCTGCCCCTTGATCGACTGGTGTGCGTGGGCGAATTGGCGCAGGTCATAGCCGATGCTGCGGAAGAGTCCGGCATGGAGCCCGGGCGCATCGTGCGCGCGGCGGCGTTGTCTGAGGTTTTGGATTGTTTGGACGATTGCGTAGAGCCCGGCGATGCCGTGCTGGTGAAGGCATCTCACTTCATGGGTCTCGAACGCGTAGTCAAAGGACTGGTTAATTAATATGTTCACTATTTTCGCTCAATACCCGACGTTTCTCGTGTTCTTGGCCATCGTGCTGGCCATTGCGTTCACCATCGTGCTGATGCCGGCATGGATCAAGCTTTTGAAGTCGAGCCATATCGGGCAGCAGGTGCGTGCGGACGGGCCTGAAAGCCATCTGGTCAAGCAGGGCACGCCCACCATGGGCGGTGTCATCATGCTGGTGGCCGTTGTGGCGGTTGCTCTGCTGGTGGGCAAGCCTACGGCCGAGACGTTCGCGCTTGTGGGCGCTACCGTCCTGACCGGCGCGTTGGGGCTTATCGACGACGCGTCGAAGGTGGTCAAGGAGCGTTCCCTGGGCTTGACCCCGAAGGCCAAGCTGGTGGGCCAGTTCCTTATCGCTACGGTGTTCTGCCTGGTTGCGGTGAACTGGCTGCACGTTGCCCCCACGGTTGAGATCCCGTTCGTCTACACGTTCGACCTGGGCGTTCTGACCACGGTCGTGCCCGTTGGGGACGGTATCGCCATCCCTTGGCTGTACCTGGCGTTCGTGGACATCCTGCTGGTGGGCCTGTGCAACGCGGTGAACCTCACCGACGGGTTGGACGGCCTGGCGGCGGGAACGGTCATGATCGTCATGATCGTCATGGCGGCCATCGCGTACCGCTCCGACATGCTCGAGCCCGCCATCTTCGGTGCGGCGCTTGCGGGCGCGTGCATCGGCTTTCTGTGGTTCAACTCCTTCCCGGCCGACATCTTCATGGGCGACACGGGTTCGCTCGCTCTGGGCATGTCGCTTGGGTGCCTTGCGGTTCTCACCAAGTCCGAGTTCATCGTGCTCATCATCGGCGGCCTGTTCGTGGCCGAGGCGCTGTCGGTCATGATCCAGGTGCTGTACTACAAGAAAACGAAGAAGCGCATCTTCTTGATGGCTCCGTTGCACCACCATTTCGAGAAGAAGGGCTGGAGCGAAACGAAGGTGGTCGTGCGATTCTGGATCATCTCCGGCGTTCTGGCTGCAACGGGCTTCTCCCTGTACTTCGCCGAAACGCTCATGGCGGTGGCGTAGTCTATGGAGGATCGCGTGTACAGATCGCATTGCAAGCGCGCGCCGGAGAACTTGGGGCGCGTGCTCGTTTTGGGGCTTGGCAAAAGCGGGCGCGCGGTAGCCGATTATCTGGTTGCCGCGGGCGAGCGCGTCGAAAGCCTGACCGTGGCGGCGGGCGCGCGCACGGCGAGCGCCGAGGACGCTGCGGCTTCGCTTGCTTCGGCGGGCGCCGCAGTGCTGTTCGACCTCGATCGCATCGAGGGCGCGTTCGATCTTTGCATCGCCAGCCCCGGCATTCCCGAGGGGTCTTTGCTGTACCGCAGCGCCGCGCAGTGCAGCGCCGAGATCATCGGCGAGGTGGAGTTCGCTTGGCGCGAGAGCGCAGCCGACAGCCGTTGGGTGGCCATTACGGGCACGAACGGCAAGACCACGGTCACGGCTCTTGTCGCGCACCTGCTTCGCGCCGCCGGCATGAACGCGAAGGCCGTCGGCAACATAGGCGATACATGCTTGGAGGCCGTGGCGGGTGGCGACACCGACGTGTACGTGGCCGAAGTCTCGTCGTACCAGCTTGCGTCCACCGTCCGGTTCGCGCCGCAGGTGGCCGTGCTGCTCAACATCACGCCCGACCACCTGCATTGGCACGGCTCCTTGGAGGCGTACCGCGATGCAAAGCTGAAGATCCTCTCGAACCTTGCCGCCGTTCCGGAATCGGTTGCCGTGCTGGATGCCGCGAACGACGTCGTCCGGGCCGAGGTGCGCCGCCTGCGCGCGTTGGAGCCTGCGCAGCGCGGGTTCTCGTACGTGCCGCTGGGCACGAGCGCGGGCGTGCGCGGCGACATGCGCGCCGCATGCGGAAGCGAGAACGCGGCGTTTTTGGGACCTGATGGGTGGCTGCACGTGGCCGAAGGCCAGCATGACCGCGCCCTGGTTCCCGCCGAATCCCTGCTCATCAAAGGCGAGCACAACGTTTCGAACGCGCTTGCCGCAGCGGCGGCGGCGCTCGCGTTGGGCGCGGACGAGGCGAGCGTGGCCGCGGGCTTGCGCACGTTCGCGCCGCTTGAGCATCGCGTCGAGCCGTGCGGAAGCGTGCGCGGCGCGGCGTGCTACAACGATTCCAAGGCTACGAACGTCGACGCCACGCTCAAGGCGTTGGCGGCGTTTCCCGAGGCGCGCCCGATCGTTCTTCTGGGTGGCGACGACAAGGGCACCGACCTGGCTCCTCTGGTTGCCGCTGCGCACGAGCATGCGCGCGCGGCGGTGTGCTTCGGCGCGGCGGGCGCTCGGTTCGCCGACGCTTTCGCGGCCGCGTCGCCTGAAGCCCCTGCCGGTTTTGAGCTGTTGCGCGCAGGCGGCCTGGAGGCTGCGTTGGACGAAGCGCTTGCCGTCGCGCGCGCGGGCGACGTGGTGCTGTTGTCTCCGGCGTGCGCGTCGTTCGACGAGTTCGGCTCGTTCGAGGAGCGCGGCCGCGCATTCAAAAGCCTGGTAGCCGCTCGCGCAGCGGCGCTGGGCGCGTAGCGGGTCGGCTATGGCGCGCACGCGAAGCGACAGGCGGGACGCTCCCGCTCACATCATGGGTCCGCAGATCATCCTGCTTCTGACGGTTCTCGCCCTCATGCTCATCGGGTTCGTGATGATCTACTCCACGTCGGCGGTCATCACCTTGGCCAAAACGGGCGCGGACGGAGCCGGGAACTCGATGGCCGAAACCATCAACCAGATCAAGTTCGCCGTCGTCGGCGTGGTCTTGGCGGTGGTGATATGGAAGTTCGTGCCCGTGTCGCTATGGCGCAGCAACGTGGTATGGGCGCTGTGGGCCTTGGCGTTCCTGCTGCTCGTGGCCACGGCGGTGGCGGGCGTGGGCGACGAGGAATGGGGCGCTCGCCGCTGGCTCAGCATCGGCGGCTTCAGCTTGCAGGCGTCCGAGTTCGCCAAGATCGCGCTGATCTTGGTGGCGGCGCGCCTGTTCGCCGACTTCCGCGAGGGGCAGTACACCACAAGCGCGTTTTTGTGCCTGGTCGGTTTGCTGGTGGTGGCTCCGGTGCTCATGATCTTGGGCCCGCAATCCGACCTGGGAACCGCCATGATCTGCGTGGTGGGCATTCTGGCCGTCATGTGGCTGGGGGAGGTTCCGCTTCGGACCATGCTCATCGTGGTGGGCGTGGTGGTCGCGCTGGGCTTGATCGGCATCTTCGGATCGTCGTACCGCCGTGATCGCCTCATGGTGTTCCTGAATCCGTGGAACGACGGGCAGGGAGGCTTCGATACGGGGTACCAGCTGATCCACTCGCTTTACGCCCTGTCGGGCGGCGGCTTGTTCGGGCAGGGCTTGGGCAACTCCCATGAGAAGTACCTGTACCTTACCCAGGCCGACACCGACTTCATCTTCGCCATCATTGGCGAGGAGCTGGGCCTGGTGGGCGCGCTCGTGGTGGTGGCGCTGTTCTTGCTGCTGCTGTACGCGGGCATGCGCATAGCGGGATCGGCTTCCGACAACTTCGGCACCATGGTTGCCGGCGGTTGCACCATCATGATTGCGTTCCAAGCGTTTCTCAACATAGCCATGGTCATCGGGTGCTTTCCCGTGGTGGGAAAGCCGCTGCCCTTCGTGTCGTCGGGCGGATCGTCGCTGGTGGCCATGTTGATCATGGTCGGGATCATTTTGTCGGTGTCCCAAAGCGCGAACGGCCCCACGGTGTACGATCGCCGACGTGCCGATCTGCGCGTGGTGCGCGCCGCCGAGCCCAGCTTGGACGGCAGGGGCGAGGGGCGCGGGTCAAGATCGTTGTCTCGACGTGGCAGGAGGTAGCGTCATGCTTATCGTTTTATCCGGCGGCGGAACGGCCGGCCATATCAACCCCGCGCTTGCGCTGGCCGAAGAGCTGGAGAAGCGCGGATGCACCGTGCGCTTCGCCGGTACTCCGACAGGCGTCGAGTCGCGCCTGGTGCCCGCTGCGGGCATCGAGTTCAAAGCGTTCGAAGCGCAGGGTTTCGATCGAAGCCATCCGCTGACGCTGCCGAAAGCCGTCATGAAGATACAGAAGAGCACCGGTGAGGCCAAACGGTGGTTCGACGAGATCCAGCCTGACGCCGTGGTGGGCTTCGGCGGGTACGTGTGCATTCCGGTGGCGCGCGCCGCCGAGCAGCGCGACATCCCCGTGGTGGTGCACGAGCAGAATTCGGTTATGGGCATGGCGAACAAGTACCTTGCGAAGCGCGCTGCCGCCGTGTGCCTGACCTACGAGCGCGCGGCCGAGGCGCTTTCGGACAAGAGCCGGGTCAAGGTGACGGGCAACCCTGTGCGCTCAAGCGTGTTCGGGGCGACCCGCGCCGAGGGGCGCGCTGCCTTCGGCGTGCCCGACGATGCGCGCATGCTGCTGGTTACCGGCGGCAGCCTGGGCGCGCGCCATCTGAACCAAGCGGTGACGGCGCTCAAAGACGCGCTGCTTTCTTACGAGGATCTGCACGTGGTGCACGTCACCGGCCCGAAGGAGCTTGACGCGGTGACGGACGCGCTTTCCCTCAGCGAAGCCGAGGCTCGCCGCTGGCACCTGTACGGCTACACTGACCAGATGGGCTTGGCCATGGCGGCGGCCGACGCCATCGTCTCGCGTGCGGGCGCCACGTCGCTCGCCGAGATATCGGCGCGCGCCCTGCCTGCTTTGCTGGTTCCGTTCCCGTACGCCACCGAAGACCACCAGACCATGAACGCGCGCGCGTGCGTTGACGCCGGCGCTGCGTTCATGGTGGCCGACGCCGACGTGGAAGGCCCCGAATTCGAGCGCTTGCTGCGCACGCTCGTCGAAGATGCCGACGTGCGCGAGCGCATGGCCTGCGCGGCGCGGGCGCAGAAGACGAAAGACGCCGCCGCCCTTTTGGCGGACGCGGTCATGCAGGCTGCGTCGAGTCGAGGCTCAAAAGACGCTCGGTAGGGTACAATGGCGGTTCGCGAAAGACGAGAGGCAATCGAAGGACGAAAGATGGAAACAACGCGCATCGAACAGGTTCACTTCATCGGCGTGGGCGGGGTCGGCATGAGCGGCATCGCGCGCGTCGCGTTTGACCAGGGGATGCAGGTGAGCGGCTCGGACATCAAGGAAAGCCGCTACACCAAGCAGCTCAAAGACGCCGGCATCACGGTGCACGTCGGCCATGATGCGTCCAATATTCCCGCGGGGGATCCCGTGGTCGTCGTATCGACCGCCATCTTGGACAACAACCCCGAGCTGATCGCCGCCAAAGAGCGCGGACTGACCATCTGGCATCGTGCCCAGATGCTCGCCCACCTGGGCGTGGGCCTGGAGACGCTTGCCGTGGCCGGCACGCACGGCAAGACCACGACCTCGTCCATGCTCGCCAGCGTGCTGGACGGAATGGGCGAGGACCCCACGTTCCTCATCGGCGGCATCGTGCGCGCGTACGGCACCAACGCCCATTCGGGTGCGGGTCGTCATTACGTGGTCGAGGCCGACGAGTCCGACAAGTCCTTCAGGCACCTGTCCCCGAAGGCCGTCCTCGTGACCAACATCGAGGCCGATCACCTGGACCACTATCGCGATCTTGACGAGATCTACGAGAAGTTCGCCGCCTTCATCGCATCGGTGCCCGCCGACGAAGGCGTGGTCGTCGCATGCGGCGAAGACGAGGCTTTGGTGCAGCTGGCGCAGCAAGCCGACCGCAAGCTGGTCGTGTACGGCTTCGCCGAGGGGTGCGACGCGCGCATCACGTCCTACGAGCCTCATGGCGTGGGCAGCGACTTCGTGCTTTCCCTGCCCGACGGCCAGCAGGTTCGCGCGCATGTCAAGCAGAATCCCGGTCGGCACAACGTGCTGAACGCCGCCGGCGTGGTGGCGCTTTTGTGGGCGCTCGGCTACGATGCGCAGGCTGCGGCCGACGCGCTGAGCGGGTTTGCGGGCGTCAAGCGACGCTTCGACCTGATAGGGGAGGTGGCCGGCGTGACCGTCGTGGACGACTACGCGCACCATCCCACCGAGATCGCTGCCACGATCGAAGCTGCCTCGCGCTTGGGATTCTCGCACGTGCACGTGCTGTTCCAGCCGCATCGCTACTCGCGTGCGCCGCTGTTCACCGAGGTGCTTAAAGACGAGTTCGCGGCCGCGTTCGACGCTGCCGACGCCGTGACGTTCATGGACGTGTATCCGGCGGGCGAGGCTCCCGTCCCCGGCGTGTCCGGCAAGACGTTCTTGAACGTCGTGCTCGACCACGTCGGTCATCCGGAGGCGGCGTACGTTCCCCGCCGCATCGAGGTGGTTCCCTACCTGCTGTCCAAGCTGGGCGCGGGCGACCTGCTCATCACCATGGGCGCGGGCGACGTGACGGCTATCGGGCCGCAGCTGGTCGATGCGCTTGAGCGGGGCGTTGATCCGTCTGCAGCGGCTTCCGGCCAGGCCTCGCGGGCGTGATGCCTCGATGACCGCTCGCCATACCTCTCCGCTCGAGGCGCTGCTCGTCGACGACGCGTTCGACGGCGACGTGTACCCGGCAGAGCCTATGGCTCGCCATACCATGTACCGCATCGGAGGGCCGGCTCGCTTTTACGTGCAGGTGGCGTCCGTAGGCGCGCTCAAGCATCTTGTCGAGGTGTGCGAGGCGTCCGGCGTCCCCTGGGTTGCCGTCGGGCGCGGAAGCAACCTGCTGGTTTCCGACGAGGGCTATCCGGGCGTGGTGGTGACGCTGGGCCGCGATTTCCGCACGTGTCGCTTCGACGAGGACGCGAAGCGTTTCTGCGTAGGGGCCGGGGTGCCGCTGTCGTCGGTGGTGCAGGAGGCGTTTCGCCGTTCGCTCGCCGGGTTGGAATTCGCGGTGGGCACGCCGGGAACCGTGGGCGGCGCGTTGCGCATGAACGCGGGATCCCGCGACGAGTGGATTGGATCGCGCGTGGTTTCGGTGACCACGCTCGATGCTCGAAAAGGCCTGATGCGGCGCGCAGGGGACGAGATTTCCTGGGGGTATCGCTCCAGCTCGTTCGCTCCCGACGAGGTGATCGTGGAATGCGAACTTTCCGTAGAACCGGCCGACCCGTTCTACTTACGAGGTAAGATGGAGGCGTCGCATACGCGGCGCAAGAAGACGCAGCCTCTGTCGCTTCCTTCATGCGGCAGCGTGTTTCGCAACCCCGAAGGGGATTCCGCTGGCCGCCTTATCGAGGCGGTCGGTTTGAAGGGCTGCACGATCGGCGGAGCCCAGGTGTCCGAAGTTCATGCGAATTTCATCGTGAACAAGGGCACCGCGACTGCGCGCGACGTGATGGATCTGATCGAGCTGGCTAGATATAAGGTGTACGAAACGTATGGCATCGAATTACAACCGGAAGTCCGCTTCCTCGGGTTCTCGTAAGGCGTCTTCGCGCCCGCGGCGCTCGGCGGGCGCAAGCGCGCGGCCCGCTGCGCCTTCCCGCGGCGCGGCGAACCGTCCGGGCGGTCGTTCCTCGTCGTACGGCGGGGCTTATCGCGCTATGCCCGGCGGCCAGATGCCCAATCGCCGATCCGGTCAGAACCAGCCGCCGCTCACGTCCGTGCGCGTGGGCGACTTGGATCGTGCGCAGCGCTCTGCGCGCACGCAGCGCACGTATCGCCGCCATCTGGTTCGCATCGGCATTGCGGCCGCGTTCGTGGGCGCGCTCGTCATAGGTGGAGTAGGCGTCTACTATTCCAGCCTGTTCACCATCGAAAGCGTATCGGTGAAGGGCGTCGAGCACCTGACCGCCGAGGACATGCAGAACATGGCTGGAGTTCCGGCGGGCACCACGCTTTTGCGCGTGGACGCCTCCAAGATCAGGGACAACCTGCTGAAGAACTCCTGGGTGCAGGACGTGTCGGTGAATCGCATTTTCCCCGACACCTTGGAGCTGGCAGTGACCGAGCGCACCATCGAAGCCGTGGTGGAGGTGCCTACGCAAAACGCCGAGAAGACGCAGCCGTGGGCCATCGCGTCGGACGGCATGTGGCTCATGCCCATTCCCGACAGGGATTCGGAAGCCGGCAAGAAGACCAGCTCGAAGGTGTACGAGGACGCCGATTCCGTGCTGCGCATCACCGACGTGCCGTACGGAACCAAGCCGGAGGTGGGGGCGTACTGCACCGATGCCAACGTGAACAACGCGCTCGACATCGTTTCGGGAATGACAACCGAGCTTGCCGGTCGCGTGACCGCCGTCAAGGCTACGGAACGGGAGTCGACCACGCTCACCATCAAAGACGGTCCGGACATCGTCTTTGGAACCGCGGACAACATCCGTGAAAAGGAGAGAGTCTGTCTGGAAATCATGAAGCAGCATCCGGACGGCGTTGCCTACATCAACGTGCGCACCGTTGATCGCCCAACCTGGCGCGCTTCGTAAGTACGACGGGACGGCGAGACGTTACGCTCGCCGAACTATATGTGGACGTGCGGTTATCATTACCGCAGCGTAATTTGCAAATGGTTGATCATCGTGTACAATAACCGCACGTGAACGGTTCCCACGGAACAGAATCGCAGCATTTGAAAACGCAGCAGGTGTGGAGGAAACAATGCCAAACAATTTGGGTGATCATTTGGCGGTCATCAAGGTCGTCGGCGTCGGCGGCGGCGGCACGAATGCCGTGAACCGCATGGTCGAAGCGGGCGTGCGCGGCGTCGAATTCATCGCCGTCAACACCGATCGCCAGGCGCTGCTCATGTCGGATGCCGACAAGACGATCCACATCGGCGAAGAGCTGACGCGCGGTTTGGGCGCCGGTGCGAACCCCGAGGTGGGGTGCCAGGCGGCCGAGGAAAGCCGTGCGGAGATCCGCGAAGCGCTCGCCGAGGCGGACATGGTGTTCGTTACGGCTGGCGAAGGCGGCGGCACGGGTACGGGCGCTGCGCCTATCATCGCTGAAATCGCACGCGAGGAAATCGGCGCGCTGACGGTAGGTATCGTCACCAAGCCGTTCTCGTTCGAGGGACGCACGCGTCGCAACCAGGCTGAGCAGGGCATCGACCTGCTGTCCCAGAAGGTCGACACCCTCATCGTGATCCCGAACGATCGCCTTCTCGAGATCGTCGACAAGAAGACCAGCATGCTCGATGCGTTCCGCATCGCTGACGATACGTTGCGCCAGGGCATCCAGGGCGTAACCGACCTGATCACCATTCCGGGCCTTATCAACCTGGACTTCGCGGACATCCGCACCGTCATGAAGGACGCGGGCACGGCCATGATGGGCATCGGCCTGTCTTCGGGCGAGAACCGCGCTCTCGACGCCGCTCAGCAGGCTACGAACTCGAATCTGCTCGAGGCATCCATCGCCGGCGCGTCGCGCGTTTTGTTCTCTATCGCGGGTGGTCCCGACCTTACGCTGACCGAGGTTGACGAGGCTGCTCGTACGGTCGAGGCGTGCGCGGACGAGAACGCCAACATCATCTACGGCCAGATCATCGACGAGACCATGCAGGACCAGGTGCGCATCACCGTTATCGCTACGGGTTTCAAGATGGGCTCTGCGCAGCAGTCCGCCATGGACTTCTCGCGTAAGGACCTGTTCGCATCGACGTCCGCTCCGGAGCCTGCTCCCCAGTCGGTCCCGATGTCGTCGTACTCCTCGCGCACGAACGCATCCGGTCGTTTCGCCGACGAGGACTACATTCCCGACTTCCTGAAGCGCCAGCATTAAGAGCGGCCGCCGAATGGTTGCGACCGAGCAGCTGCCCAGTCCGCTTTTGAACGCGCGCCGTTTCGGCGCGCGTTGTCTTCCTGCGCTTACCGACGACAGGCTGTATGAGAACATCGGCGTGCGCGTTGCTTTCACGGGCCGCGAGGGCGGCGTGAGCAAGGGCCCGTACGCATCGCTGAATCTAGGTTCCCACGTGGAGGACGATCTTTCTTCCGTGCAGGAGAACCGCAGCATCCTGCTTGAAGCCCTTGGCGCTTCGGATGCCCGGCTCGTCATGGCGAACCAGGTGCACGGCGATACGCTGGTATGCATCGAGGATGCATCCGCACCGCTTGTCGACGAGGCTTGCACGCAGGCCCAAAAGGGAGCCGATGCGCTGGTAGTCGGGGCTCGCGGCGTTGCGGCGCTGCTGTGCTTCGCCGATTGCGTGCCCGTCGTGATCGTGTCTCCTACGGGGCGTTTCGCCGTGGTGCATGCGGGGTGGCGCGGCGTGATGAACGGCGTGGCTGCGAAAGCTGCGGAAACGCTGGCGCAGCTTGATCGCCCTCGTTTGGGAGCAGGCGCTTCGAGCGAGTACAACGTGTACGTAGGCCCTCATATTCGCACATGCTGCTTTGAAACCGGCACGGACGTGCGCGATCGGTTCGCTGCTCGATTCGGAAGCGGCTGCATCGCGGACAACGGTCATGTCAGCCTGGTGAAGGCCCTTTCCGTCGGCTTGGAAGAGGTGGGCGTTTCCCCGCATCGCATCGTGGATGCGGGCGTATGCACCCAGTGCTCGCATGAGGAGTATTTCTCGTATCGCGCGTCAGGCGGCGTGTGCGGCCGGCACGGTGCGATCGCGTATAGGAAGGCAAGGTAGGCATGGGCTTCAAAGAACGCTACGAACGTACGCTGGCCGATCTTGCGGCAAGCTGCCGGGACGCCGGGCGCGACCCTCGCGAGGTTCGCTTGGTGGCTGTCTCCAAAACGGTGGGCGTGGCCGAAGTGGCTGCCGCGCTCAAGGCCGGGGCCTGCGATTTCGGCGAGAATCGGCCGGACATGCTTATGGAGAAGGCCGAAGCTTTCCCGAACGCTACCTGGCATTTCATAGGGAACATCCAGTCGCGCAGGATCGGCGACATCGTGGCGCATGCATCGCTTGTCCATTCGCTGCATCAAGAGCGGCATCTGGCTAAGTTCGACGCTGCCGCAGCCGAGGCGGGGAAGGTGCAGGACGTGCTCTTGGAGGTCAACGTGTCGGGCGAGGCCAGCAAAAGCGGCCTTGCGCCCAACGAGGTTGTCCCCATGCTCGCGCGGTGCGCGGATTTCCCGCATGTGCGCGTGCGGGGGCTCATGACGATGGCTCCGCAGGGAGATCTTGACGCGGCGCGCGCGTGCTTCGAGGATCTTGCGCGTTTGCGCGACGAGGTGCGCGGTACTCTCGATGCGCAGCGAGCAGCGGTTTTCGATGAACTTTCTATGGGTATGAGCGAGGATTGGCACGAGGCCGTTCTTGCAGGCGCTACCATAGTGCGCATCGGTCGAGCCCTGTTCGACGAGGAATTCGAAGCAACGCACGCGTGAGAGCGCGACGCGAACCGAAACAGTTTGCAGCGGCGGCGCGACCGTCGGAAATGAAACGAAGCAGGTGAACGGTATGGAGTTGCCAAAGATGAAGAAGTCCGGGGGCGGCGGGATGCTCGACGGGATCAAATCGAAGCTCGGCTTTGCCGATGCGAACCAAGAGTACGACGACGGTTATTACGACCGCGGCTACGATGATCGGAGCTTCCAAGACGACTTCGACGGCGATTACGCCGGGGACTACGGCGAGTACGGCCCCGATTATCGCGAGGATGCAAGCCTGGGCGGTGACGCGCCGGCATCCAAGTACGATCCGTACGCGCCGGTTACCACGCGTCCGGCGCGCTCGTCGAGTCGCGCGTCGGCGCGCAGCGCAGGGTTCACCCCGCCGAAGCTCGTCTCCATCGACGACGTGCGTGCGCACACCCAGGTTCCCGAAAGTCTCAACCGGGATCCGCTGCCGCAGCGCCGCGTGAGCTCGATTTCGTCGGCGGCTTCGTACCGCAGCGATCGCACGATGGTCGACGCGGCAACTTCCGCTCCGGCCAACACGCCGAACGCGCGCGCCGCAGCCGCTCAGAACCGCGAGCGCTCCGAAAGCTTGAACTCGCTGTTCACGTCTACGGCTCCCGATCCGGTCTTGGACGCCGCGCCCGCAGCCGCGGGCGCAAGGTCGAACGCCACCGTGGCGACGGCTGTCGCCAATCCCGGCGCTGGCGTAACCGCTCCCGCGCCTGTTGTCGCGGCTGCTCCTGCGCGCGCCATCACGTTGCTCAAGCCTGCCAGCTACGGTGAGGCGGAGCGCGTCGCGAAGGCCCTCAAGGAAGGCGACGCGGTGGTCATCGCTTTGCGTAACACGCCCGATCATCTGTCGAAGCGCATTCTCGATTTCGCGTTCGGCGTGTCGTGCGCGCTTGACGCAAGCGTCGACTGCATTGCCGACAAGGTGTTCGTCATCACGCGCGGTGCCGCTCTCAGCGAAGCCGAGAAGGCCGCGTTGCGCAATCAGGGCGTGCTGTAATGGCGCGCGCGAGCGTTTCCCGCATCGCCGTCATCGGCGGCGGAAAGATGGGCGAGGCCATCATGGGCGGCTGGATAGCCGGTTCCTCTGCGCCCGCCGATGCGTTCGACGCATCCGTTTTCGTGGTTGCCGATCCCGGCCAAGAGCGCCGCGACTATTTGTCCGAGCGCTATCGCGTTGCCTGCGTGGCGGATGCGAGCGCGGTGGAGGGTGACGTCGATCTTGTGCTTTTAGCCGTTAAGCCGCAGGTTATGATGGATGTGCTGGAGGGAATTGCCAGCCAGCCTTCGTTTGCGGGCGGGGTCGAGGGCCCTTTGTTCGTGTCCATTGCCGCAGGGCTTTCGACCGAGCGCTTGGAAGCCGTCCTGCCGGCGGGCGCGCGACTGGTGCGCGTCATGCCGAACACGCCGCTTTTGGTGGGTGCCGGCGCGACCACGGTTGCCGCGGGCTCGCAGGCGTCTTCGGCCGATGTGGAGCTGGTGCACGGTCTGTTCGCCTGCTTGGGCGAAGCGTACGTCGTCGACGAGGAAGCCATGGACGCCGCAGGTGCCGTGAGCGGCTCCGGTCCGGCGTACGTGGCCGCTATGATAGAAGCGCTGCGCGACGCTGGCGCGAGGCAGGGGCTCGATCCTCAGCTTGCCGAAGCGCTTGCGCTGCAAACCGTGTACGGAACGGCTTCGCTCATGAAGGAGACGGGGCAGGACCCCGCCACCACGCGCGTTGCCGTGTGCAGTCCCGGAGGCACCACGTTGGCGGCGCTCGCCGCTATGGACGAGGCCGGGTTCTCGCACGTGTTCGATGCCGGCGTTGACGCCGCCGTCCGCCGATCGAAGGAGCTTTCTGCATGTTGAGTTTGAAGTACCTGATCATTTCCATCGCCGACGTTTACAGCATGGTGCTGTTCGTGTACGTGATGATGTCCTGGCTTCCTACCGATCGCGGTATCCTGGCCGACATCAACAACGTGCTCGCAAAGCTGTGCGATCCGTACCTCAACCTGTTCAGGAAGCTGATTCCCCCGCTTGGAGGTATAGTGGACGTTACTCCCATCATTGCCCTGCTTGTATTACAATTAGGAGTACGTTTACTGATTGGCTTGTTCTAACGCGTACAATCGTGCCTGCTTGCAGTGTGCGTACTGGATGAAGGGAATAACAGATGGCTATCACCTCGGCTGAGATCCACAACCAGAGCTTCTCGATCGACCGCAAGGGATACGACGTCGATGAAGTGGACGTGTTCCTCGAGCACGTTGCCGACGAGATCGATGGCATGAACGCCCAGATCATTCAGCTTGAAAACCAGCTGGATGACCGCAAGTTCGACGGGTTCGACACGCCGGCTCGCACGGTTGAGATGCCGGTCGTCGACGACAGCCTGCTTGCCGAAAAGGACGAGCGCATCGCCGACCTGGAGCGCCAGCTTGAGGCGAAGAAGGCTGATGACAACGCCATCGCTCAGGCGCTCATCATCGCGCAGCGCTCTGCCGACGAGATTATCGCCAACGCGAACGCCCAGTCTGCGGCCACCATCAAGGATGCCGAAGAAGAGGCGCAGCGCATCATCGACAAAGCCGAGAACGAGAAGCAGAAGGTTCTCGACGCCATCAAGAAGCTCGAGGACGATCGCGAGGATTCTCGCGAGGAGTACCAGGAGCTGCTTACGGACTTCATCAGCGACGCAACGCGCAAGCTGGCCGAAATCGGCGGCTCGCTGCCTACCGGCGGCATCGCGCTGCCCGCAAGCGCTCATGCGCGCGTGTCCGCACCTGCCGAAGCGGCGTCTACGGGTCGCGTGACGTCTCCGGCGCAGGCTCCCATCAACCGCGACGGTGCGGGCGCCTACACCGCTCCTCAGCCGACGACGGGCGCGGTGGTTGCTCCGGCAACTCCCAGGCCGTCGGGCGCAGAGAAGGACCTTTCGGGCTTCGGCGACGCCGACGACGCTTTCGAGTTCGAAGATCTGGACTAGTTCTTGCCGGCCTCGAGCCGGTGAACCTGCTTGACGTTGCGAAGCCCCCGCGCTCCGTTTCGTTGCCGCAGACCCCCGTTCGTGCGTACGTGCATGGGCAGGGATTGCGCGACGGATTCGGATGCGCGGGGGCTTTTGCCGTTCCTTGGTGCCGTTTACGTTGGTTTTCAGTCTATTCCCAGGGATTTTCCCGGTATTTGTTGCCATCTTTTGAAAACCGTTGACGATGACGCTACGTCATCGCCTATGCTCGGACACGTGAACGCGCGGGGGCGTGTTTGCCAGGACGAGTACGTGGCAGCCTAGCGAGCTGCCGCAAAGGAGCATCCATGACCGATCCGAACTACCTGACTGTAGGAGAGCTGGCGCGGCGCGTCGGGGTGACGGTGCGCACTATCCAGTACTACGATCAGCAAGGCTTGCTGTCGCCTTCTGCGAAGGGGCCTCAAAACCAGCGCCTGTACACCGACGCCAACGTGAAAGACCTGTATCGTATTCTGACCTTGAAGTACCTGGGCTTGTCGCTCACTCAGATCAAATCCGACGCAGCTCTTTACCAGCAGGCCGCCGCGGTGCAGGATCTTGCGGATGCGCAGATGGATGCTATCGAAGAGCAGTTCCTTTCCCTGTTCAAGCGCATGACCACGCTTCGTGCGCTGCATGATGAAGCGCAGAGCGCGCATGACGTCGACTGGGCGCGCATGGCCGAGGCGGTCGAGCGCTGTCAGGACGAAAGCCGCTTTTTCTGGAGGCTCACCTGCATCCGCGACGACGCGCCGCCGCAGGAAGCCGAGGAGCGGATCGCTCGCGGCGAGTCCGTGTCGAAGTGGCACGAATTGATTGCCGACACCATTCGCCAGATGCCCGCGCGCGAGTCCTTGACCAGCCCGCGGAACCAGGATCTTGCGCGGCGGTACCTGGAGCTCGAGGATTCGCAGGACGCCGCCCATGCGGAAGCGAACTTCATCCTTATGGAGAACATGGCCCCGCATGCTCATGGAGACGGCTCGTTCGACGAGTTGCGCCAGGCCGTGTTCGACCACCTTGAGGCTGTGGTGGCCGCGTATCAAAACTATTCCGGGCCGGTCGAGTAGCCGTGCCGAGCGCGACGTTCAGGAGCGGAGACGTCTCTCCTCCATCTCCGACCCGTTCCTGAACGTCGCGGATTTTACCCGTGTTCCAAGCTGAAGGACGGCGTGCGCCGCCCCTGGCTTTGCATACCCTGGACTTGAAAGGAACCGCCCATGATCGTGTCGTGGATGACGACGAACAAGTGCAATCTCAAGTGCGTGCACTGTTACCAGGATGCCGAGGAGGCAACCGATCGGGAGCTTTCGACCGAGGAAGCCTTCGCCATGATCGAGCAGATCGCACGCGCCGGATTCAAGATCATGATCTTCTCGGGCGGCGAGCCGCTCATGCGCCCGGATATCTATCAGCTGGTGTCGCATGCGGCTTCGCTTGGCTTGCGGCCCGTGTTCGGCTCGAACGGCACGCTTATCACGCCCGAAGTGGCCCAGCGCCTCAAAGACGCGGGCGCTTGCGCCATGGGGATCAGCGTGGACAGTTTGGACGCTGCCAAACATGACAAGTTTCGCGGGCTGGAGCATGCCTACGATCTGACGATGGGCGGCATCGAGGCATGCAAGAGCGTAGGGTTGCCGTTTCAGCTGCACACGACCGTGGTCGACTGGAACCGTGACGAGGTGTGCGACATCACCGATTTCGCCGTGCAGGCAGGCGCCATCGCCCATTACGTGTTCTTCCTCATCCCCGTCGGGCGCGGGAAGTTCATTCAGGAGACCAGCTTGCACGTGCTTGAGAACGAGCGCCTGCTCAAAGACATCATGACGAAAGCCGCCGAAGTTCCCATCGACGTGAAGCCTACGTGCGCGCCGCAGTTCACGCGCGTGGCGAAGCAGCTTGGAGTGGACACGCGCTTCGAGCGCGGATGCCTGGCGGGGCTGACCTACTGCGTGATCGGCAGCGAGGGCATCGTGCGACCCTGCGCGTACATGACCGAGGAAGCCGGCGATGTGCGGCAGACGCCCTTCGACGAGATCTGGAGGACGAGCCCCGTGTTCGAGCAGCTGCGGACCCAGGCATATTCCGGCGCATGCGGCACCTGCGACTACGCGCAGGGCTGCGGCGGATGCCGGGCGCGTGCGGCGTACTATCACGACGGGGACATTCTGGCGCAAGACGACTATTGCGCGCACGGGCTTCAGCTGGATGATCCAATGTGCCAGCCGGCGTAGAGCTTGTTGGTTTTGTATAAGTATTTGACCAGGTCATTCGATGAAAGGACTGTTCTATGATCCAAGGCACATTTTCTCAGCGCGCGATGGCGTGCGCAGCTGCGGCGGTTTTGGCTGCATCGATGCTGCTTGCCGGATGCGCAAGCTCGGCTCCCGCCGAATCCGGCGAAACCGCTCCGGAACCTGCGGTAACCGCTGCGGGCAGCGTTACGTTCGTGGACGATACCGGCACCGAGGTGACCGTTGACAACCCGCAGCGCGTGGTGGCCTGCATGGGCAGTTTCGCAAGTGTTTGGGAGCTGGCGGGCGGTACCCTGGTGGGCGCTTCCGACGACGCGTTCACGCTTTCGAACTATGATTTGACGTCGGAGAACGTGCAGAAGGTCGGAGACTTCTCCAATCCCAACCTCGAGTCCATCATTGCGCTTGAACCTGATTTCGTCATCATGACGAGCGGCACCGGCGGGCGCGGTGGCAATTCGAGCCAAGCCGAGATCAAGGCGGCTATCGAGGCGTCGGGGATCCCGGTTGCATGCTTCCAGGTGACCACGTTCGACGACTACCTGCGCATGCTGCGCACCTGCTGCGACATAACGGGCCGCGACGATCTGTATCAGAAGAACGGCCAGGAAACCGCTGACAGGGTGGAGGCCGTCAAAGCGAAGGTGCCTGCGGACAAGTCTTCTACGGCCCTGGTCCTCACCACGTATTCGGGCGGGACGCGCGTGCAGTCGTCTTCGACCATGACCGGCGCCATGCTGACCGATCTGGGCGTCAAGAACCTGGCCGACGAGAACCGCAGCCTGCTCAAGGATTTCAGCTTGGAATCGGTTATCGAGATGAACCCCGATTTCATCTTCGTGGTTCCCATGGGAAACGATAACGCTGCGGCTATGAAGGCGCTCGAGGACCAGACGGCGGCGAATCCCGCATGGGCAACGCTGTCCGCCGTCGAGAACGGCCGCTATATCACGCTTGATCCCCATCTGTTCCAGTACAAGCCCAACGAGCGATGGGATCAGAGCTACCAGGTGCTGTTCGACGCGCTGTATGCGTAAAGCGAGGTTTTGACGTGCGTTCTGCAGATCGGGGAGTACCGGCCTTGATTGTTTTGCTCGTGTCCGTTGCCGCCCTCGTGGCGGCAACGGTCGCTGCGTTTCTGGTAGGGTCGTCTTCGGTGAGCTTGCCCGAGCTTGTCGCCTGGGCGACGGGCGCAGATGTGAGCGCGGCCGCCAAAAGCATCTTGGTCAATGTGCGTTTGCCGCGCGTGCTCGCCGCGCTTTTGGCGGGTTCGGCGCTTGCCGTTTCCGGTGCCGTCATCCAGGCGGTGCTCGACAATCCGCTGGCAAGCCCCAACGTCATCGGCATCAACTCCGGCGCCGGCTTGTTCGTGCTGATTGCTGCGAGCGTGGCTCCGAGCATCCTGTGGCTCCCGCCGTTGGCAGCGTTTCTGGGAGCGCTTGTCACGGCGCTCATCATCTTCGGCATTTCGCTTGGCGCGAACGTGTCGCGCCTGACCGTGGTGTTGGCCGGCATCGCCATCACCACCGTGTTCGGCGCGGGCATGAACACGGTGCTCATCGTGAACCCCGATGCGTACGTGGGGTCGTCGGCGTTTTTGGTGGGCGGGTTGTCGGGAGTGCTCGTGAGCGATCTTTGGTGGCCTGCAGCGTATGTGGTGGCCGGGCTTGCTGCGGCGCTGTTCGCGGCGGGCAAGCTCAATATCATGGCGCTCGGCGACGACACGGCTCATGCTTTGGGGATGAATGTAGGGGCCTGTCGCTTGACGATGCTCGGCTTGGCCGCCGTGCTGGCGGGCGCGGCGGTCAGCTTCGCCGGCCTGCTGGGTTTCGTGGGGTTGATCATTCCTCATCTGGTGCGGTTCTTCGTCGGTCATGACAATCGCTGGGTCTTGCCGGTTTCGGCGGTGTCGGGCGCGGCATTCGTTGTGGCGTGCGACTTGCTGGCGCGGGTGATGTTCGCTCCTTACGAGGTGCCGGTGGGCATCCTCATGGCGTTTCTGGGCGGGCCCTTCTTCATCTACCTCATTTTGAAGAACAGGAGGGGTTCCCTTGATTGATGCGATCGATTCATCGGGTGCGTTTGGGCGGCGGGGGTCTGCTGCTCAAGCAGTCCTGCTCGCGCGAACAGCCCGCTGGGCTGTTCGGCTCGTGCGGAACTCGCCTCAGACCCCCGCCGCCCAAACGAAGGGGGCGGAATCGAAGGTCGCGGGGCCGTTTGGGGCGGCGGTGGATATTCGAGGGGTTTCGTTCTCTTATGGCAAGGAGCCGTTCATCGAGGGGTTGAGCGCTGCGTTTCCTCACGGTGCGGTGACCAGCGTGGTGGGGCCGAACGGGTGCGGCAAGTCGACTATGGTGAAGCTGATGGACGGCATAGTGCGGCCGAGTGCGGGCGAGGTGCTGATCGACGGCGTTCCCACCTTGGGATGCAAGCCCAAAGAGCGGGCAAGGCGCGTTGCCGTGCTTGCTCAGGCCGGGCGTCCCCCGGCTATGACCGTGGAGCAGCTGGCGGCATGCGGACGCTATCCGTACCAGGCGCATCAAGGCAGGCTTTCGCGCGAGGATCGCGACCATGTTGAGCATGCGCTTGAACTTGCCGGGGTCGCGCGCTTTCGCCATCATGACCTGCGGCGCTTGTCCGGCGGAGAGCGTCAGCGCGCGTTCATCGCCATGACGTTGGCGCAGGATACCGACACCGTCGTGCTCGACGAGCCCACCACGTACCTGGACATTCGCGCATGCCATGAGCTCATGGAGTTGGTACGACGCTTGAATCGGGAGCAGGGAAAGACCGTGGTCATGGTCATCCATGATCTTGACCTTGCGTTGCGCTATTCCGATCGGCTGCTGGTCATGGAGCGCGGGCGCGCGACGGCGGCCGGCACGGTGGACGAGGTTCTGGAAACGGGGGCTATCGAGCATGCCTTCGGAGTGCGGATACGGGAGCATGTCTCGCCCGAAGGGAGCGCGTATTCGCTGTTCCCCGCGTGATGCGACGTTCGTGCAGTTCCGCTGTCGCGCTTCCCCCGCGTCGGCGACGTTCGTGCCGCCTGCTGCCGCGCTTTTCCGTACCGGAGCCTTTCGTGCCGCCCGCTGTCAAAACGGACGAGTTTTGCGGCGATTTTTCGCCCTGGCGGCATCGCTCTGCTTGATGCGTTTTTCATTGTACCAGGTCACAAGCTTGTCGCCTTGTATTATCCTTGCTTGAACATCAGCAAAACTCATCCGTTTTGACAGCGGAGTCGAATCTGCGGTCAGGCTCGGGGCTCAGGGGTGAGGGATGCGGGGCGCGGGGTAGTGGGCGGCGGGGTAGGTGCCGCGAGGTGGAAAGAAGTGCGAGCGGGTCGGTAAGCCGGGTTCTGTCGTTGGACGACCATTTATCTCGAACGCCTGTCGCCAGGCGCCTCAAGCACGCAACCCGAACGTACGACGGGCAGCCGTATCGCGTTCCTATTTGCGCTTGCTCCAGATGGGGTTTTCCAAGCCGCGCCGTTGCCGACGCGCTGGTGCGCTCTTACCGCACCGTTTCAGCTTTTCTCCCGTTGCCGCGCGCCGAAGCGCGTGTTCGCGGGGGAGTTTTCTTTTCTGTGGCACTGTCCGTCGGGTCGCCCCGCCCAGCCGTTAGCTGGCATCTTGCCCTGTGGAGCCCGGACTTTCCTCACATCCGAAGATGCGCGATCGTCTGGCCCGCTCGCGAATGGTATTCTAGCAAATCGAAAGCGGCGCGCTTGCGTGAAACTCGAAGCCCCTCGAAAAACCGATGTTTCAAGGCGATGAAGGCCGCATTGCGTCTCCTCGGTTGGGCGAGGGTTTTGCGAGCGAAGCCAAGGACTCGTTGTGGAGCTCTGCGTTTGCGCGCTATGCTATGCTGACAGGTCGAACGACAACGATGCGAAAAGGACGGACGATATGGCGGCTTGCGCTTTGGTGGGGGCGATCGATTTCAACGCAGATGATTTTCTCGCACGGCGCGAATCGGGCGAGATCGAGTATGTGATCGCCGTCGACGGAGGCTTCGCGCATCTAGAGGGCATCGGCGTGGCTCCCGATATGGCCGTGGGCGACTTCGATTCGCTTGGATACGTGCCGAAGTGCAAGCGCGTATCCCGTTATCCCGTGCAAAAGGATCAGAGCGACATGGAGCTGGCCATCGAGAAAGCCCTGGCGTGGCGCTATGACGAGCTGTTGGTGTACGGCGGCTTGGGCGGGCGGCTCGACCATACCGTTGCGAACCTGCAGCTGTTCGCGCGATTCTCGGAGCAGGGAGCCTACATCACGGCCATCGCCGATTCGTACGCGGTGCGCCTGCTGACCGGCCCGGACGTGTTCGAGTTGCCGCTCCTTGAATCCGGGACGGTGTCGGTGTTCGCCGCCAACGATCGGGCTGAGGGCGTCATCGAGCGCGGCATGGCTTATTCCCTTGATGACGAGCCGCTTTCGAACCGCACGTCGCGCGGCCTTTCCAACGAGCTGACGGGCGAGCCGGCAACCGTGGCCGTCGAATCGGGCACGCTGTACGTGTTCTACCCGTTATCGGAGGCTGTTCGCAGCTAGCGCCAGCCGCGCGCGGCGCCGCATGCGGCCGCTTCCGTGAAAAACCCGTCGTTCGCATCCGGTCCACCTTGTTCTTTCGCGATGACGGCTATACTGATCGCGTACCTTTTCATACCGGGGAGCTTGCAGCCGCATCGCGGCCGGGCAGGCTGAGAGGAAGCGCCGACGCACGCTTCGACCCGAGGAACCTGACATGGGTAATGCCAACGAAGGGAGCTTCATGACGCAGATCGATGCGGCACGTGCCGGAACCGTCACGCGCGAAATGGCGATCGTCGCCGAAAAAGAGGGGCTCGACCCCGAATTCATCCGGGAGGGCGTGGCTGCAGGCCGCATAGCCATTCCCGCGAACATCCATCACGCAAGCCTCTCGCCTGAAGGCGTAGGCGGCGGGCTTCGCACCAAAGTCAACGTCAACCTGGGCATTTCGGGTGACCTTGCCGACGAAGCCGAAGAGTGGAAAAAGGTCGAAGTGGCGTTCGAGCTGGGTGCCGAGGCCATCATGGATCTGTCGAACAGCGGCAAGACGCAAGGGTTCCGCACGCGCCTCATCGAGAAGTCGTCGGCCATGATCGGCACCGTGCCCATGTACGACGCCATCGGCTATCTGGAGAAAGCGCTCGTAGACATCACGGTGGACGACTTCCTGCGCGTGGTTCGCGCGCATGCGGAAGACGGCGTGGACTTCGTCACCATCCACGCCGGCATGAACCGACGCACCATCGAGTCGTTTCGCGAAACGGGGCGCCTTACCAACATCGTGAGCCGCGGCGGGTCGCTCATTTTCGCCTGGATGGAAGCTACGGGCAACGAGAACCCCTTCTACGAGTTCTACGACGACGTGCTGGCCATTTTGCATGAGCACGACGTAACCATCAGCATCGGCGATGCCATGCGTCCCGGCTCGACGTTCGATGCGACCGATGCGGGTCAGATCGCCGAGCTTATCGAGATCGGCAAGCTTACGAAGCGCGCGTGGGACGCCGGCGTGCAGGTGATGGTGGAGGGCCCCGGGCATATGGCGCTCGACGAGATAGCCGCGAACATGAAGCTGGAGAAGCGCCTGTGCCATAACGCGCCCTTTTACGTGCTGGGGCCCCTTGTTACGGATATCGCCCCAGGATACGACCATATCACGGCAGCGATCGGCGGCGCGGTCGCTGCCAGCTCGGGAGCCGATTTCCTCTGCTACGTGACACCCGCCGAGCATCTGCGCCTGCCCGACGTGAACGACGTGCGCGAAGGGCTGGTTGCCACGAAGATAGCCGCCCATGCCGCCGACATCGCCAAGGGCGTGCCGGGCGCGCGCGACCGCGACAACCTTATGAGCGACGCGCGTCGCCGCGTGGACTGGGAGGGCATGTTCGAGCAGGCTTTGGATCCGGTCAAGGCGCGCCGTTACTTCGAAAGCGCGCCGCCTTCGACGGACGGCACCTGCACGATGTGCGGTAAGATGTGCGCTATGCGCACGGTGAACACCATCATGGACGGCATAACCATCGATCTGGGAAAGGAGCTGTGATGCAGCCTTTCGCTTTGAAGAACGCACTCGACAATGTGCGGCAGACAACCCCGCTTGTTCACAGCATCACGAACTACGTGACGGTCAACGATTGCGCGAACGCGCTTCTGGCCATCGGCGCGAGCCCCATCATGAGCGACGAGCCTGCCGATGTCGAAGACATCACGGGCGTTTGCGGCGGGTTGGTGCTGAACATCGGGACGTTGAACGAGCGAAGCATCGCCGGCATGTTCGCGGCGGGAGAGCGCGCGAGCCAGCTGGGCCATCCCATCGTGCTCGATCCGGTGGGGGCGGGAGCGTCGGCCTTGCGTACGAAGACGGCGGGGGATTTGCTGGACAAGCTGGCCGTGTCGGTGATTCGCGGCAACATGTCCGAAGTGAAGGCGCTCGCCGGCGGCTCGGCTGCCACGCGTGGGGTGGACGTGTGCTCCGACGACGTCGTGACCGACGACAACCTGGACGCAGCTGCTGCGTTCGCGCGGGAATTCGCTGTGAAGAGCGGTTGCGTGGCGGCGATCACCGGCGCCATCGACGTGGTGGCCGACAGCGAGCGCGCCTACGCGATCCGCAACGGCAGTTCGCTTATGGGCCGCGTTACGGGGGCGGGCTGCATGCTTTCGTGCGTGTGCGCGGCGTTCGCAACGGCGAATCCGGACGATATCTTGGATGCGACGGTGGCCGCCGTTTCCTCGATGGGCCTGGCGGGCCAGATAGCTCAGGGACGCATGGGCGGCTTCGACGGCAACGGGTCGTTCCGCACGTACCTGCTTGATGCGCTGTTCAATTTGGATGGAGACGCGCTGGAGGCAGGCGCCAAGGTGGCCAAGCTGTCCTAGCGGCGCTCGCGCGCAGTGCGATCGTCTGCTTCGGTGCACTGCGCGCAAGCTTGAGAAAAGAAAGGAGCACCGATGTATCCACGTGAGAAGCTGCGCCAGGCATTGGCCCTGTACGCGGTTACCGATGACGCATGGCTGGGGGAGCGCGCGCTTTCGGATTGCGTCGAGCAGGCCATCGCCGGCGGCGCGACGTTCGTGCAGCTGCGCGAAAAGGAGATGCCCCAGATAGCGATGGTGCTGCGCGCTCGCACGCTTGCACCTGCATGTCGCAAAGCCGGCGTGCCGTTCGTCATCAACGACGACGTGGAGGTGGCGCGCATCGTGGAGGCCGACGGCGTGCACGTAGGGCAGGGCGACGCCGCCGTATCCGATGCGCGTGCGAAGCTGGGCCCCGATGCCATCGTGGGCGTGTCCGTGCATACGGTCGAGCAGGCGTTGGAAGCGCAGGCTGCGGGCGCGGACTACCTGGGCGTGGGAGCGGTGTTCGGGACGCCTACCAAAGAGGATGCAATCATCACGGGCGTAGACGGCCTTGCCGCCATCTGCCAGGCCGTGGACATTCCGGTGGTCGCCATCGGCGGGTTGAACGAGCGGACCGTTTCCGAACTGGCGGGGACGGGGGCGGACGGGGCGGCTGTCGTGTCGGCTCTTTTCTCGGCGGGCGACATCGAGGTCGCTGCGCGCACCCTGCGCGCAAAGGTTCGAGAAGCGCTTGGCGCGTAGGTTAGAAGGAGAGGGATTCATCATGAAGGCGGTATTGAGCATAGCCGGGTCGGACTCCAGCGGCGGCGCGGGCATCCAGGCCGATATCAAGACCATCGCCGCTCACGGCCTGTTCGCCGAAACCGCCATCACGGCGCTCACGGCGCAGAACACCTTGGGCGTCACCGGTGTGGCGGGCGTCGAGCCTGATTTCGTTACAGCCCAGATCGACGCCGTGTTCGAGGACATCCGCCCGGATGCCGTTAAAATCGGCATGGTGTCTTCGGCTGCCATCATCGAAGCCATTGCGCGCGTCCTGGCGCGCCATGAAGCGCGCAACGTTGTTGTGGATCCCGTCATGGTGGCCACCAGCGGCGCGCGCCTGATCGACGACGACGCCGCGGCGGCTTTGGCCGAGCTTCTTTTCCCTTTGGCCGACGTGATCACGCCCAACATGCCCGAAGCTGCGGCGCTTTGCGGTTTCGCCGTGGAAGGGGAGTCCGACATGGAGCGCGCGGCTCGCTTGCTCGCCGAGCAGAGCGCTGCGGCGGTGCTGGTGAAGGGCGGCCATCGAAGCGATTCGGCCGACGACGTGCTGGCTTTGCCTGACGGGTCGTTGACTTGGCTGCGTGCGCCGCGCGTGGATACCCGAAACACGCACGGTACGGGATGCACGCTCTCGTCCGCGATTGCGTGCGGGCTGGCGCGCGGTCTGACCATCGAGCAGGCTGTGCGCTCCGCGAAGGACTACGTGCGCGGAGCCTTGGGGGCGGGCTTGAACCTGGGGAAGGGCAGCGGCCCGCTCAATCACATGTGGGAGTACTGATCCTGTCGTTCGTTTTCCGAACAGCCGTTGATTCCCGAACGGCCGGCGGTTCGACTGCGGGGGCGCTGCCGTGTACGGGCGGCGCCCCCGCAGTCGTGTGTTAGCGTTCGTACACGCAGCGACCGCCGACGAAGGTGGCCAGTACGCGCGTTTTCTGGATGTCGTCTTCTTCGCAGGTCAGTACGTTGCGATCGAGCACGGTTACATCGGCGAGCATGCCTGGTTCGATCGTGCCCAGCTCGCGTTCTCGTCCTGCCGCCGCCGCGCTGCCCTGCGCGTAGGCGCGCAAGGCTTCGGCCATGCTGATGCGCTCGGCGGGAAGCCAGCCGCCGCAAGGTGCATGCGTTTCCGGGTCTTGCCTGGTCACGGCGGTGTAAAGGACGTTCATGGAGTTGACGTCAACCACGGGGGAGTCCGTTCCGAACGCTAAGGTTGCTCCCTCGTCCAGCATCGTGCGAAACGGCCACATGAGCGGTACGCGTTCTTGTCCTAAATCGCGTTCGGGGCCGCCGGGATCAAGCGTGATGTGGGGAGGCTGCACGGCGCCCACCACTTGCAGGTCGGCCAGGCGCTCGATGTCGCCCGGCAGGAAGTTCTCCAGATGCTCCAAGCAGTTGCGCCGCCCATCCGGAAGCGGGCCGTACGTCGCGCGCGCCTCTTCGAAGAAGTCGAGAGCCGCGTGAATGGCGGCATCGCCGATCGCGTGGATGCGCACGGGGTAGCCCTTGCTCGCCGCAGCCATGATGTAGGAGCGCATGAGGTCCGGCTCCACCGTGGGCCGTCCGCAGTCGCCCTCGAACTGGGCGTTCGTGTACGGCTCGGTCACCCAAGCAGTATGCTGGCTGGAAACACCATCGAAGAACTGCTTGAACCCGGGGGCTTGCAGCATCGGCCCCGTGTACGTTGCGCGCATCGTCTCGAAGCGGCTCATGTCTTCGAGCAGCGTGGGGAACAGATGCACGCGCGCCGTAAGCTCGCCGCGTTCCAGGAGAGAGGCGTGCACGTCGTCGCGAATGAAGTCGAGGCCGGGGCTTGCCATGAGGGACATGTCGCATACGCTGGTCACGCCGTTTTCCGCCAAGCGGGCGAAGAACCCGCGGTAGGCGTCGGCCACCTCCTCGTCGGTGAACGACCCCATGATCTTGGGCATGAGCTCCATGGCCGCCGCTTCGCGCACGATGCCCGTCAGCTCGCCTTCGTCGTCGCGGTCGTACGATCCTCCCGCCGGCGGCACGCTCGTGCGGTCGAGGCCCAGCTCTGCGAGTGCGGCGGAGTTCAGCCACAGCGTATGGGCGTCTCCCGAATAGAGGGCGACCGGGCGGGAGGGGAACGCTTCGTCAAGCGACGCTTTCGAGGGCAGAACGGGCGGATCCCATCGGTACTCGCGCCATCCCTGCGCAAGGAGCCATCCCTTGGGGCGGCTCTTCGAGAACTCGACCATGCGCTGCACGCAATCGGCCTCGTTCTTTCCCAAAAACGTGGTAGCCAGCGGCGAGGCGTAGATGGCAGAGTGAAAGAAGTGCAGATGGGAGTCGTGAAAGCCGGGAACGATAAGGGCGTCTCCCATGGCTCGAACCGGCGGGAGCTCGCCGCCTTCGTTCTCCTTTCGAACGAAGGCGCGCACCTCGTCATGCGACCCTACGGCCACGATGCGATCTTGGGCGATGGCGATAGCCCCAGGTTTGGCGGCATCGCTGGTTCCGGTGAACACGTTTTCGCTTTCGATTACCAAATCGATGCGCACGATCGCGCTCCTTTCGAACGGCGGCTTTCGTGGGCCGCGGCTGTTTCTGCGATGCCGCTCGACTCTAAGGGAGTTCGAAGCGGTATTCGTCGCCGCAGATGGTTTGCTTGATCTTGCCCTCGCACACCAGGTACACCAGGTGCGCCATGGTTTCTCCCATCGAGAAGAACTTCTGATCGAGCGGCCATTCGCGCCAGTTGTCGTAACGCCATTTCGCATGCGAGGAAATCGATACGATGTCGGTGTGGCCGGCTGCCACCAGGTCGTACAGCTCTTGCAGTCGTTCTTCGTGATGCGAGATGAGGTACATTACGCGATCGCGCAGATTTCCGTACGGTGCGCCATGGGCGGGAAGAACCAGGTCGACGTCGTAGGAGTACATTTTGCCCAGGCTTTCCAGAAACTCTTCCAAGGCGTTGTAGGCCGGGAACCACGATGATACGGAAGGCGTGATGCGCTCCAGCACGTGGTCGCCGATGATCATGAGGTTGCGGTCGGGCTCATACAGGCAGATATGCCACGGATCGTGCCCGGGCGTCTCGATGATCTGGAACGTGAAGTCGCCAGCGTGCAGCTCGTCTCCTTCGTGCAGGTAGATGAGGTCGGGCTTGCACGTCAGGGGGAGCAGTTCCGCAGATACGTGCAGGCGGTGCTTTCCCTTCCTGAACGTCAAGCCGCTTTGCTGCGGGGTTGCCGCTTTGCGCAGCAAGGGGCCGAACACGTTGCCCTGCATCTCCATGAGATTCTCCACTTCCTTGAACGAGTGGAGGTTGGCGTACACGCGCATGCCGTCGCGGTAGATGCGGTCGAGATTGCCCGTATGGTCGGGGTGCGAATGGGTGAGGACGATTTCGACGCTGTCCCATGACCGATCGAGCTGGTTCAAGGCGTCGTCGAGTGCCTCTTCGCATGCGGGGTGGTTGAACCCCACGTCGATGATGGTGGTGGTTTCCTCGCCCAAGATGATGTAGGAGTTGAGCGCTTGCAACGGGTTGTGGGGAAGCGGCACGCGCACGCGGTAGAGCCCGGGGCAGATGAGAACCGGCTCGCCGAACGCGGGATCGGTTTCAACGGGGGTGCTGCTGTTTTTCGTGTCGGGGTCTTCAGTTTGCATAGCGGTCCTTTTCTCTTGGTTCGCGGCTATTGTACGCCACCGATCACCATGAGGAAACAGCCCGGTTTCTTTTCTGCCGGCTAACGGTACTATCCCAAGAAAAGAAAAAGGTCGGAACCGAGAGGTTCCGACCTGCAATTTCTTGGTAGCTCCGACCGGATTCGAACCGGCGACCTCCGCCTTGAGAGGGCGGCGTCCTAAACCGCTAGACGACGGAGCCACATGGTGCGCTGTGCAGTATACCGTAAAAATGGCTGGGGTGGAAGGAGTCGAACCCTCACATACGGTACCAGAAACCGCTGTCCTGCCATTAGACGACACCCCATCGGGTTACCGATGCGCATCTCTTTCTTTTGGAGAGAGGTGCGAGCGCGAGAAAGTATATTACGGGGTCGAGCGCGCTGCGTCAAGCCTTTATTTCAACTTTTTTGAGAAAAGTTTCAAGGCATGGCATGTGGCGCGTCATGCCTCGTTCTGCCGCTCGAGCCAGTTTGCGACGAAGGCTTCAAGCGACGGGCGGTCGTTGTCCAGGCGTTCGTCGATCACGGCGTCGAGGGCTGCCGCCAGGACTTGCCCGACCAGTGGGCCTCGCGGTACGCCAAGGGCGAGCACGTCGTGCCCGTTTATCGCAAGCTTCTTGAGCGAGAACGCCTCGTCGGCCGCCAGGACGTTGGCAAGGACGGCTTCAAGCTGGTCGACCGTGCCAACGCGCTGCGCGCAGCGGGGGGCTTGCCCGAGCGCATCGCCGCGCTTGAGGTCGCAGAGCGCATGGAACAGCTCCGTGTCCCCGTCGAGCCGCGCGAGCGCGCGCTTCACGGCCTTGGGCGTGGGCTCGATGACGTCGTCGTGACGCTCGACGAGCTTCAAAACGCGCGTCGAGAACGCCGAGGGCAGCGCGAGCCTGCCCATGATGCCCCGCGCCAGCACGACGCTGACCGCGGCATGGCCGTAGAAATGGCCGACGCCGTCAGCATCGGTGAAGAACAGCGCCGGTTTCCCCATGTCGTGAAACAGGGCGGCCCATCGTGCAAGAGGGTATGCGGGCACGTTTTGCACCACGTGCGCCGTATGCTCGAGAACATCGTATATATGGTAGGGGGTATGCTGGTCGAATCCTTTCATCGCCACAAGCTCGGGCAGCACGGCCGCCAGAACGTCGGCCGTTTCCACGAGGGCGCGTCCCGCATGCTCCCCAAGAAGCAGACGATCGATCTCGTGGGTGACGCGCTCGGCCGATATGCGGCAGAGCAGTCCTTTGTTGCTGAGCATTCCGTGAAAGGTGTCCGGATCTATGCCGAATCCCAATTGCGAGGCGAAGCGGCAAGCGCGCAGGATGCGCAGCGCGTCTTCCGCGAAGCGACGCTGGGGGTCGCCGACCGCGCGTATCGTGGAGGATGCAAGGTCGTCCGCTCCGCCGTAGGGATCCAGCAGCCCGCGCACGGGGTGGTAGGCAAGGGCGTTCATAGTGAAATCCCGCCGAGCAAGGTCCTCCTCTATGGATCGAACGAACGTCACGCGGTTCGGGTGGCGCGCGTCGCTGTAAGCGCCGTCGGAGCGGTACGTTGTTATTTCGAGAGGGCGATCGTCCGCGATCACCGTGAGCGTTCCGTGGGCGACGCCCGTTTCATGCGTGCGGTGTCCCAGCTCCTCGAAGACGCGTTGCGTGTCGCGCCATCCGGCGGCCGTTGCGATGTCCACGTCGGCGCAGGGCCGTCCCAAGAGGGCGTCTCGTACGTACCCGCCGACGATCCATGATTCGTAGCCCGCGCGCTCAAGCGCGTCGAGCGCTTTTTCAGCGTAAGCGGGCACGGGAATGCGAAGTTCGTTTGCAGCCGATCGGCGCGCAAGCGGGGGATTCTGCGGTTCGCGGTTCAGCATGGCGTTTCCTGTCTGGGCAACGTGGTTCCTGTCGCGTCTATACTAATATATGCGATTGCTGTTGTGCGGGCGGCGTGGCTTGGCTTTTGCTCCGATGTTCGGAACGCTGCCATCCCGAACGGGCTAGGGGAACCTTGTGGCGCGCGCCGGCTCCGCCGAAAGCCGCGAGGCCGCCCCGGCGGAGGGTATCCAAACTTTTCGAAAAAAGTTCTTGACGCCGGGCGGGGGCACGGGTAGTATATCTCCTTGCGCTTCGGGCTTCGGCTTGAAGCGGAGAACCTTGAAAACCGGATACTGAGAAGCAGAACAAGCGAGAAAAAAGCCAAGTGAACGGATC